>JBJKXR010000036.1:0-69965 GCA_045561495.1 Flavobacteriales bacterium
CAAACTTAGCTGTTTTTCAAATTGAAAAATTAACTTCTATTTTACGGCATTTATTACAAAGTAGAGATGAACGCTATGTTAAACTAGGTGCAGAATTAAATAATGCAAAGGAATATTGTGAATTGGCAGAAATTCAACTTAACAACAGAGTGAATTTAAACATTAGCATTACAGATGATTTTAATAATACAAATATTCCACCTTTAGTTTTTCAGATGGTCTTGGACAATCAATTTAAAAATTTTGCAACATCTGAAGAGAAAGAATTAAACATCGAAGTTTATATTGAAAATAAAAAGTTTGTTGTCGTAAAAACATCCTTACCACCGTCTGTTAAGAACAATTTTAAAAATCAACAGTTTATTAATAACCTAAAACAAAGATATCAGTTATA
The DNA here is from genome assembly GCA_045561495.1 of Flavobacteriales bacterium. GTDB lineage: Bacteria > Bacteroidota > Bacteroidia > Flavobacteriales_C. The sequence goes on from JBJKXR010000036.1 coordinate 395, forward strand.
TAATAAAGCATCAGGAGTTTCTGAATTGAGCACTATAAATGACTATTTTGTGAAATTTCCTTTAGTAATAGGTTGAAAAATTGAGAAAATTTATACTATATGTATTCCCGGCAACATTGGTACTTGTTGTACTTGTAAACTTGCTTTTCTCTAATCCAAGTTATCAAACATTGGAGGAGGAATTGGATGAGTATATTATTTTGGGAGATGTCCAAAATCAAAACATTACCTATTGGAAATTAATTCAAAAGGATAGTACAATTATTTCTAATCATTTTAATTTTTTAAAAACATATTTTGAATTACCATTAGCTCAAAATGGAAGAGGAAGAGGTGTTTTTATGGAGTATAATCAAGTTGTTGACTACTATCGACGGCTCCTAAGTAGTCCAGATTATAGAGTTCGGGATATTGGGAAGTTTGGACGAGGAATGTTCTTTTATCATACGGGTTATATAGAAGAGGCGCTTACAAGTTTCACAAATATATACAATCAAGAATTACCCTATTTAAATTATATATATGGCAGTTATTTTAGGTTTGGACAGTATGAAAAATCAATAGAGTATTTGCAGCGGGAAATTTTCATAAATCCTCAGAGCAAAGATTCTTATAAAGAGCTTGCGAATACTTACCTATTAATGGAGGAGCCTTTTAAATTGGATAGTTTACTTCTTGATTCCGTTTCTTTTGAGCATGCTAGTAATAGTGCAAAACGATATGCTTATTTCAAAACAAAAAATATAAAGGCGTACTCCAATGCTATTTTTAGCAGATTTTTTAAGGGATTCAATGCATATGGTTTGCTTGGCGCTTTGTTGATACTAATTGTATGGTTTGTTTATTTACTGTTTATTCATAAATTTTTAAAGAAGAGATGGGGAACAGCAATGCTAATACTTTTTTTAGGTATGATATTCGCTTTTGGGACATCCTTGCTCACCGATTTTAATTCATACATACTTGGTTATCGGTTGAAAGATGAATTCTTTAATGATTTTATTTACTGTATTCTCGGTATTGGAGCTATTGAAGAATTAATGAAAATTATTCCTTTGTTTTTGGTGATGTTATTTAGTAAACAACTAAAAGAACCTATTGATTATGTTGTTTTTGCATCTATTTCTGCTTTAGGCTTTGCCTTTATTGAGAACTTGATATATTTTGACGAGGCAGGACTAAAAACCATACAGGGGCGATCTTTATCTTCCACTGTAACGCATATGTTTAATTCCTCCTTAATTGCCTATGGAATTGCGATTGGGAAATTTGCTAAAAAGAGAAATTGGGGTTGGTATTGTTTGTTTTTCTATGCCTTAGCTTCCATTTTTCATGGTTTTTATGATTTTTGGTTAATCAACAGTTTAGCTCGAATATTTAGTTTTATAACGTTTATATGGCTATTGGTGAGCATGGTTGTATGGGTTTCAGTGATTAATAATTGTTTGAATAATAGTTATAACCGGAGTATTATTTGGACATACAATCCCGAAAAATTAAACAGCTATTTACTATTTGGATTATCAGCGATTTTTTTGTTGGAATATGTTTTAGTCGCTTGGCGATTTAATGCCGATATAGCTAATGCCGAATTAAAAAAGGATTTATCATCCGGATTTTTCTTACTGATTTTTTTAACAGCAAAACTCAGTAAGTTTGATGTTATTCCTAATTATTGGGCTCCTTTAAAGTTTTGGGATTGGAATACATTATTTAGTATACCAAGGGTTGAACCTCAAAAATTTAATTTACAAGAAATAATTGGATTGAAAATTGAGTTGAGAAATTATGGTGATTATGGCGTTTTAAGTGGTCATTTACCAATACGTGGAGAGGTTGTAAAAAGAGAGTTGTTGTCCTGGGAAAAAGATTGGTATTTGATAAAATTGGATGAACCTTTAAAAGTGGCTTGGAAAAAGCAACATTTTATTCTTTTGAAAACCAAAGATGAAAATGAAATTTTTTTAAAACGAAATGCTCAACCAGTTCAGGTTCGGCTAGTGAACAAAATTGACGATCTTGCAAAAGCAAGAAAAAGAAAAAGAGATTTCCTTTTTGTTGATTTGGGCTTGGTTTCAAAGTTGGAATAATTTTTTTTAACCTCTAATCCTTTGATTTTCATTAGGTTTTATTGAGTTGGTAAAAAGAATAGTTGACAGGTAAGCTAATCTCTATTATTTTTGGTAAAAACCCTTGCGATGAGTATTAATAACACTGCCGAATACTTGAAAATACTAGATGAGATAGCTGAATTTATTGATAAAGATAATTTAACAATAAACGAAATAAGAATTTTAAATCTTAAGAAACTCGCGGTTCGTAAATATGAGATGCAAGAGGTTGCCAAGTATCCAGCAGAACTATCTCTGCTTGATGATTTTCAAAAAAATAAGTTCCTTCTCAATTAATAGTTATTTTGTTTCAAATATTGCATCAGCAAGATTAGTTCAATTTTGAAATATCCACATTAATTGTATTAAAACTATTTCACTTCTTCTCAAAACCATGAATTGTTTTCTTTTAATTTGAAAAAAAGAGAGCTACATGACTGGAACAATCGCATTAGTTATTATTTTAATATATTTCGGAATACTTATCTGCATATCTTATTTCACTTCCTTAAACAGTACTAAAAAATCTTTTTTCACTGGAGATCGACAATCACCTTGGTTTCTAGTCGCTTTTGGAATGATTGGAGCAACCTTATCGGGAATAACCTTTATTTCTATCCCCGGTTCAGTTTATGGAAAAGGCATGCAGTATATGCCAATGGTAATTGGGTTTTTCTTGGGTTATTTTGTGGTTTCATACGTGCTTATCCCAATTTACTATAAATACAACCTAACATCAATTTACACCTATTTACGGGATCGGTTTGGTTTTTTCTCATTTAAAACAGGAGCAGTTTCTTTTTTGATTTCACGAATTATTGGAGCTTCGTTACGACTTTATTTAGTTGCAGAAGTATTGGATATTTTTCTCTTTGAACCAACTGGAATTCCCTATTCCTTAGGCGTTTTAATGACCATTCTCTTGATTTGGGTATATACTTTTAAAAGCGGTATAAAAACTATTGTGTGGACGGATACCTTACAAACGGCCGCGATTTTATTAGCTGCTGGAGCTACTATATATTACCTGGCCGACGTAAACGGAGAAGGTGTTTCTGGTTTGTGGGAAATGGCTACCAGCAGTGACCTGTATAATTTCAAAGGAGGTAAGCTAAAAGAAGGCAATGTTTGGCTAGGTGTGTTTAATGGAATTGTTTTCACAATTGCTATGGCTGGTCTCGATCAGGACATCATGCAAAAGAACCTTACATGTAAAAACAGAAAGGAAGCTCAAAAAAACTTAACCTGGTTTAGTATTGTTTTAGTACCCATTAATTTTGTGTTTTTAATCCTCGGAATATTACTTTTTGAAACCTACATGGGAACAGGTGATTTATCCGTTGTTGTGCAAGAGGCTAAAGCTACTTACAGCTTAGCAATCGAAGGTCAAATGACTGAAGTTGCTCCCGATCAAATTTATCCATCATTAGCAAAAAATGGATACTTTCCATTGTGGTTAAGTGGGACGTTCTTAATTGGGTTAATCGCTGCTGCGTATTCTAGCGCGGATTCAGCGCTAACATCCTTAACAACCAGTGTATGTATTGATATTGTAGAGCGAGAAGATAAGAAAACTAGAATATTCGTTCATGTTTTAATGAGCGTAATTCTTTTTGGAGTAGTTATGGTTTTTAAAGCAATTGACAAGGATAGTATTATTTGGGAACTCTTTAAATGGACCAGTTTTACCTATGGGCCACTCTTAGGCTTGTATGGAATCGGAATTTTATCGAAAATTCAAATCAGAGATAAGGCGGTTCCATTTATTGCTGTTTTTAGCGCTGTTTCAAGTTATTTCTTAGCGGCCTACTTAAGTTTAGGATTTGAAATTTTAGCCATCAATGGAGCTATTACGGCAATAGGATTACTGGTGTTTAAAAAAAGGAATAAATACAATTTAGATACGGATATACTAGACGATTAAGATTTTTACTTTGTAAGCTCAAAACAAATAAATTCTAAAAACAATAATTTAGCTAAGTATACTGTTTACTAGAAATGAGGATAGTTGTCTTTCTTATTTCCATTTTTCTTCTTTTTGGTTCCTTATACGTTGAACGCATTAAAAAAATTAAAGCCGATGAAATAATAGTGCTTAAGTCAAAGCGAAAACTTCAACTTTGTTTTAAAGGAGTAAAAATGAAACAATATTCAATCTCTTTAGGAGGAAATCCGAATGGTCACAAACAATTCGAAGGAGATCAAAAAACACCCGAAGGATACTATTTCATTGATGGGAAAAATCCCAATAGCAAGTACTATAAAAACTTAGGAATATCGTATCCAAATGTAGAGGATAAAGCTTTTGCACGTTCAAAAGGTAAAAATCCAGGAGGTGCAATTAAAATTCACGGGTTACCAAATAACAAACCTTGGTTAGGTAAACTCCATTTGCTAAAAGACTGGACACATGGTTGTATTGCAGTTACTAATAAACAGATGGATGAGATTTATAGGAGTATCGATATCGGAACAAAAATTACTATACTACCTTGATTTTTTTAAATAATCGCCTTACGAACCCTCAAAAGCTCTTCTAATAAACCTTTAAGCTTATTCAGTTGAAGCATATTTGCACCGTCTGATTTGGCTTCTGATGGGTTGGGATGTGTTTCTATAAATAATCCATCAGCACCAGTTGCAATAGCTGCTTTTCCTATGGTTGAAATCAACTCTGGTTTCCCTCCTGTTACGCCACTTGTTTGGTTGGGTTGTTGGAGAGAGTGCGTAATATCCATTACTACAGGGGCGTACTTTTTCATAACTGGAATGCTTCTAAAGTCAACCACTAAATCTTGGTAACCAAAAGTGGTTCCTCTCTCTGTAATCCAAATATTATTATTTCCTGAATCCTTTATTTTATCAACGGCAAAACTCATGGCCTCTGGTCCAGCGAACTGACCTTTTTTAATACTTACCAGTTTTCCAGTTTTTGCTGCTGCAACCAACAAATCTGTTTGTCGGAATAAAAATGCCGGTATTTGAAGTACATCAACATATTTAGCCGCTAAAGCTGCATCTTCTGGGACATGAATATCGGTTATTGTTGGAATGTTGTACGTTTCACCAACTTTCTTTAAAATCTCCAAAGCCTTTTCATTGCCTATTCCTGTGAAAGAATCTAATCTTGAACGATTTGCTTTTTTGAAGGATCCTTTAAAAATATAGGGTATTTCCAATTCGTTCGTGATTTCAACAATTTCCCCAGCAATATCCATTGCCATTTGTTCTCCTTCAATAGCGCAAGGCCCTGAGATTAAGAAAAAGTTTTTTGAATCTTTGAAATTGATATTTGGTAGTGCGTGAAACATCTTTTTTATTTTTAATTTACACCTACTAGATAACTTGCAATACAAGCCCTTTCAGATAGTGGCTTTCGGCGTGATAAATATTAATGGGGTGATCGGCGGGTTGAGTTACTTGGTGCAAGACTCTTACTTTTCTGCCGGTTTGAATACAAGCAGCCATAATAGTGTTGTAAAACAATTTGGAGTCCACAACCTGTGAGCATGAGAAAGTAAACAATAATGCTCCTGGCTTCATTACCTGAAGAGCAGTTGCATTTAATCGTTTATATCCTTTTACAGCGTTGTGTTTAACATTTTGATGTTTTGCAAATGCTGGCGGGTCTAAAACAATTATATCGTATTTGGAGGCGTCATTTTGCTCAAAAAACTTAAATGTATCTGTCGCAAATGAGCCGTGCTTGTCTGTAAATCCGTTTAGCGCAACATTCTCATCGGTTAAATCAATTGCTCTGGCAGAGGCATCTACTGAATCAACGTGGGTTGCTCCGGCGTTTAATGCAGCTAATGAAAACCCTCCGGTGTAGCAAAATGTATTTAATACTGTTTTGCCTTTGGAATAAGATCCTAACAGGGCTCTGTTTTCTCGTTGATCGATAAAAAATCCGGTTTTTTGACCTTGTTCCCAGTCGATTTTAAATTGGCATCCATGTTCCAGTCCAATTGATGAATATCCTTCTGATTGATAGATGTAGTGGTCTTCAATTTGAATAGGTCCATTTTTGGGAAGTGTATCTGAGCTTTTGTCAAAAATGGCTTTTAATGAGTCTTCATATACGTTTTTAAGCGCTGTAACAATATCTTCTTTTGCGTAATGCATGCCAATTGAGTGCGATTGAATTACTGCTGTCCCTGCATAGTAATCAATAATTAATCCAGGTAATCCGTCACCTTCCGCATGAATTAGTCGGTAAATATTGGTTTGCTCATTATTTGTTAAGTTCAATTGAGCCCTTAAATCATAAGCTTCCTGGATTCTTTGAGTCCAAAACGACTCATTGATTTCTTCTTCCTTAAAGGTTAGGATTCGAACCATGATTGATCCGTTTTGGTAATGTCCTACACCTAAAAAGTTTCCTTTGTTATCGGTTACTTTAACAATATCTCCCTCTTGAGGTTCGGACTCTCTACCTTCTTGGGTTTTTATTTTTTTAATAGCACCGGAGAAAACCCATGGGTGAAATCGTCGAACAGAGGCATCTTTACCTGATTTAAGTATTACTTGAAACATCCTGTAAAGATAGTATTACTTAGCTACTTATCCTTTTGAGACAAAATATTGTTTTTAAAAATTTGAGAATAAAGTTCAATAAATCAACTTATCAATTAATTTTGTTACATGGTAAAAAAGATTTTAGGTTACGGATTTTTAATTATCGTAGCTTTTTTTGTTGCAATAGTTGCGATTCCATCAACGATTTCTCCCTCAGTAACTAAAGAGGTTAAAGGAAGCCCATTGCAGGTTCAAACTCTATTAAGCGATATTCAAAAGTTTAGATTGTGGGATCCGAAAATCATTTCAGATCCAAGTGTTTCCTATAACTTTTATTTAGAAAATAATATACAGTCTTTGCAGGTTAAGGATTCTCTAAACAATATAATTGCTACATATAAGGTAGAAAAGTCAAATCCAAAAGAAGTTCAAATAAGTGTTAACATTTCAAGTATTGACGCGTTTTTGTATACATTTAAAATCAATCAAACAGATTTGGGTACAAAAGTGAATTGGAGTATGGATTTTGAAAGTAATTTGATGATGTATATGCTTGGTGCTGAAAGTAAACTTGAAAATATGTTTTCTGAAGGTTTAGATTCTTTTCAAAAAACATTGACTAACAATTTATAGTTTAAAAATTTCGTTACTACTTATACTGAAAGGAGATATTAATTTTTATTTTTTAAAATTAATTTTGCTTTTTAGATTCGATATATGAAGTTGCTTTTAACTATTCTTATTTTTACCTCATCTATTTCATTTGCTCAAAATTGGTTAACCGTAAAAGCCAAGTCAGGGGATAACAGAATTTTATTACTAAAGAAATATTCAATTTCAGATCAATGTAGTAAAAATAAGTTTTTGGAGCTTAATGCACTTAAGTCCAAGGACTTTTTAATCAAGGGAAAAGCCTACAAATTGCCCATAAAAGTATACAAATACAATGGGACAAGTATACGGTCAACAATTGGAATTGAAAATTACAATCAAGCAAAAAGTATTCAAGTTTGGAACGAGAAAATAGCAAAAGCTAGAATTAAGAGTAAAGTGTATACTTCTGGGGGTAAATTATGGGTGCCTCAGTACTTGATTGATTGTTTCAATAAAGAAGTAAATCATTCAACAAAAGAAAAGGGATTAAAGATTATTTCATCAAAAACAGTTACTCACGAAATTTTTGGGGAGAAATACAAAGACGTAAAAATTGTCTCTAATAGACTAAAGGGTAGGGTTTATTATTTGGTAAGTGGGCATGGGGGGGCCTGATCCTGGTGCAGTAGGGACATGCCAAGGTAAGTCTATTTGTGAAGACGAATACGCATATGATATAACCTTAAGACTAGGGAGGAAACTTGTGGAACAGGGCGCTATCGTTTATATGATTGTTCGAGATAATAATGATGGAATACGAGATGTTTCTTTGTTAAACTGCGATAAAGATGAGGTGACTTATCCTAAGAAGAAAATACCACTGAACCAAGTTAAAAGGTTGAATCAGAGAGCTAATGCCATTAATGTTTTGTACAAAAAGCATAAAAAACAGGGCGTTACTTATCAAAGAATGATAATTATGCATATTGATTCTCGAAACATAGGGAGCAGAGTAGACATGTTTTTTTATTATTATGCAAAGAGCAAAACAGGTAAAAAAGTTGCTAAAACCATGTATTCAACCGTAAAGTCTAAGTATGATAGATACCAAAAGGGAAGAGGGTATAAGGGAACTGTAAAGCCTAGGAATTTACATATGTTAAGAGAAGCCTTACCCACAGGTGTTTACATAGAACTGGGGAATATTCAAAACTCAAAAGATCAAAAACGCTTTACGGTTGTTGACAATAGAGATGCTGTTGCAAAATGGTTTCTAGAAGCGTTGCTAAAAAAACCATGATTTTCTCGTAACTAATTGATAGTTATTTCGTTAAAGGAAGTGTGTGGCTCTGCGCAGTTTGTAGGTGTGATGTAACTAAAACTTACGGGATGAATAATTTAAATTATGACCAAAAGTTGAGTTTGCTTCATAGTTTACTGACTCTAATACGGGTTGACAATATTGAGTCAGAGAACGAAGTAGATTTTATTTATCAGCTTGGTAAAAAATTAAGTGTTAAAAAAGAGGATATAAATGGTCTTGTTAACAAGACCTTAGAGTTTTATCCTCCAAAAGCCGAGCATCAAAGGATTGTACTTTTCTATACTTTTTTGTTGGTTATGAAAATTGATGGCGTTCTTTCTCAGAATGAGTTAAAAATGTGCAGTGATATTGGGTTTAAACTAGGTTTAAATCCTTTTGCAGTGAAAAATTTGTTGGATACAATGTTTGCAAATCCCGAAAAGAAAGTGCCTGCAATTGATGTTATCAATTTCTTTAAATTATACCACAACTAGTCAATATTTAAATCGATTTAAGGTTTCTTTTTTTGATGAAACTTTTAATTTTTTCTGATAGAAATTATATTTATTTTTTCTAAAAGCTTTGCTATCTTTAGAGTATGAGGGTTTTTTCTTGGGTTTTTATATTAAGCATTAAAATTTATCAGGGGATGATTAGCCCATGGTTTCCTTCCTCATGCCGTCACAAACCAACATGCTCGAGTTATACCATTCAAGCTATAAAGATATGGGGCCCATTTAAAGGTGTTTGGTTGGGGATAAAAAGATTATCAAAATGCCATCCAATGGGAACATCAGGTTATGATCCTGTGCCAGAGAAAGAGAAAAAATCAGCCGTATAGTATGACTTTTTGTTGATGAAAATAAAGTGGCTTTATCCATCGAAGTATTCTTGTTATTTATCATTGTTTATATAGTTATGTTCTAATGGTATTCAAATAAAAGGTAGCTCAGGTTTGATTTTTTCACCGATAAATATTAAATTTAAAGGTGACCCGAAGGAAAAACTGCCTTATTGCCAAATAATTTTTCCCAGTCACATTTTATTTCTAAATTACTGATTGCTAAATGTTTATGTTTTAGCTCAACACTGTTATTATGAATAATTATAAAAATCTACTGTTTCTAGTTTTAACCATTGTTGTATTCGCTCCAAGTTGTGCTCAGAAAATTATTGGTTATATACCACGATATAGAACAACCGCTCAAATGGATGCTGCTATTGAGTGGGATAAAATGACTGACTACTATTATTTTGGTTCAATTCCTACTGGTTCAGGTGGCATTACTATTGAAGAGCCAACTAGATTTCAACATGTCTTAAATAAAGCCGTTTCGTTCAACAAAAATGTTTGGTTATCTGTAGGTGGGTGGAATAAATCATCGAATTTTATAACTATAGCTAACAGTGAAACTAAGAGAGCTGCTTTTGCTCAAGAAGCTTTGGAGATTTGTGAGGACAACGGTTTAACCGGAATTGATATTGATTGGGAATTTCCAGCAGCAGGTCAAGAAGTTGCCTTTAAAAACTTTTTCAAAACCTTATATGAAAAGTTGCACCCAGAGGGATATTTGGTTTCTGCTGCATGCGGTGGAGAAGCTGCTCATGCAGACAAATGGTTGGATGAAACTTTTGATTACATAGATGACTTAAATATCATGAGTTATGACGACCCCAGTCTAACGAATGGCAATCATGCATCCTTAGAGTTTATGGAGGACGCTATGGACTTGTATTATGATCGCGGTTGCCCGTATGAAAAAATGTTAGGAGGTGTTGCTTTTTACAGCAGATGTACAGCAGTTCAGATGTATAGTACTATTTTAAATGCTTCAACTGATAAGCAAAATACTTATGAGAATGACATTACGGGAGGTAAGTGTTACAATGGAAGAAATACTATAGAAGATAAGATTGACTACGTAATGGGTAAAGGTGGCGTTGGTATTTTAATTTGGGAGGTTACTCAAGATGTAAAAGGCCAATATTCATTATTAAATGCTTGCGATGAAGCGATGGATAAACATAAATGCTCTGCTCCAACCCCAGAATTGGGTGAAAACATTAGTATATGTGGTTTGAGTTCGGTTACTTTAGATGCGGGCGTATCACCTCAATTAGGAGTTACATTTACATGGAAAGATGAGACTCAAACTTTGGTCAATCAATCCTCTACAGCTAATACATTTGATGCGCCGGCGGCAGGTGTTTACACTGTTGAGGTTTGGCAAGATGGTTGTAATCGATCGGATGAAATAGAAGTGACTGGAGTGTTAAGCACACCTGATTTGGGAGGTCCATATGAGCTTTGTGATCCGGTATCGGTTTCTTTAGACGCTGCCGTAAGTGGTAATGGAAGAACCATTGAATGGAGAAAAGATAATCAAGTTTTATCGGGAGAAACAAATTCTACATTATTGGTTAAAAAAGGAGGTGAATATAAAGTAACGGTTTTTGCAACTGGATGTACTTCTGTTAATGCCACAACAACAGTAACTTCAGAAGTTCCTTTTGCAGAATCTGATACTGTATGCATGGTTGGTGATGAAGCAGGTTTAGAGGCAAGTGAAACTGTAAAATGGTATGATTCAGAAAATGCAATCACTGAAATAGCTACTGGGCAGTTTTTTTCGCCAATTGTAAATGCAAATATAACATACTGGATGGGAGGAGCAGGTAGTGCTCTTACTCAAAATACAACACTAGGTTCTGGTGTTGGAAGTGGGTGGAATGCTGGTACGAACAATTACGGAAGAAAAATATCCATTTTGGCAGATCAGGTTAATTTAGACGCAGTTTCTGTTACAGCTGGAGCAGCAGGTTCAGTAAAAATTAATTTGAAGTCAAGTGATGGTACTACAATTCTAAAAACAGTAACCGCTACTGTTGGTGGCGGAGATCAAGAAGTGACTCTCAACTGGGAAGGAATTACAGCTGGTGATTACTATCTTGATGCCTTTGGTTCAAGTATAAGTTTAAAGATGGGGAATTCTCCTGCATCAAGTCCGTTCGAAATCCCGGGAGTTTTTTCATCAACGGCTAAAGGTTGGGCTAATTGGGGTTCTTGGGCCGAGGCGGATAACTACGGTTTTTTCTTTAATTTGAAAATAACTTCTGGTAAAGAATGTTTGAAAGTTCCCGTTAATGTTATCATTGATTCAAATAACGATGAGTGTTTAACCGTCATAGAGAATAAAATTCAATTTAAGAACATGAAAATTTATCCAAATCCTTCTAGTTCTGAATTTACAATATCTAACGTAGTTGGAGAAGTTTCTATTTATGATGTGAAAGGTTCGCTTGTTGATGTAATTAATGTAAACAATACTTTAACTGTTTTTGGGTCCAATTTATATAAGGGTGTGTATTTTGTTAAAGTCAAATCACCAGATGCTGTGATTACTCAAAAGATTATAAAAAAATAAATTCGTTTTTTTTCGGTTGAGAGGTTGGTCAGTTTTGATCAGCCTTTTTTTATAAATTCTATGTTAACAAGTATTATATAGCCGTATGATTTTCAAATTCAATTCAAATTATATTTGAGGGTATGGTTAAAATACTAACCCTTATTTTTTCATTAATATCTATTTTAGTAACTGGACGTCCAGACTCCTTAGATGTTTTGAGTTCTTTTAAGAATATGATCAAAATACCTGATAAATCATGGACAGCTGATGATAGTTTGTATTATGTTCCTGCTTACGGTTTGTATGGTGGTTTTGATCAGAGTAAAATTTGGGGAGTTAAGGTTGATCAAACAAAAAAAGCAGATACTACAACACTCAAGTTAGTATATGATTCTTGCGATTTTCATAGTCCTTCGATAGGACGATTAACGTCAGGATATGGTTGGAGAAATAACCGTCCTCATTATGGGGTTGATATAAAATTAAAAACAGGAGATAGTGTCCGCTCTGTTTTTGATGGAATGGTTAGAATAGCTCGATACAGCTCTACATATGGCCATGTGGTTGTAGTTAGGCACGACAACGGATTAGAAACACTATATGCTCATCTTAGCAAGCGCTCTGTTAAAGAAGGTGATGAAGTAGCTGTTGGTAATTTGATGGGGTTGGGTGGAAATACAGGTAGAAGCTATGGTAGTCATTTGCATTTTGAAATAAGGTATTTGGGAGAACCAATAAATCCAAAGGATATTTTCACTATCAATGATTCAACATTTCAAGTCAGAAAAGACTCGTTATTTTTGAGTCAAAAAAACTTTTCTTTTTTAGAGGAAGTTAGAAAAATTAAATATCATAGAGTGAGGAGTGGGGATAGTTTGTGGCGAATTTCAAAGCGTTACAATGTTTCTATTACTAAGTTGTGTAGGTTAAATAAAATAAGTAGAAAAAAAACCCTAAGAATAGGGCAGAAAATCAGGTATAATTAATTAGTTTAAGAACTAGAGTATTTTGAATCATATGAATTTCAATTCGTTTATGTTCAATTTTTTTCCACTCTGCTTGTTTATTTTTTCTACCGAAATGATTTGATTTAATTTTTTTAAAAATATTTGGGTTTTAATATAGATAAATGCTATCTAAGTTATATCTTTTCACTTTATTTGAGAATTAAATTAAGCGTGATACATTTGAAACATAACTCTTCTAACTTCGTAAAAATAAAAGTGAAAAAAAATCTACTGGTTATTTTGATGTGTTCTTTAAGTGCTTGTTTGTATGCGCAAAAGACATATGTGCCAAAACCAACACCCTATAATGACCCAACTAAGGGAGTTAATATTGATTCTTTAAAAACGGATACAACATCCGGACAAGTGAACAATACTTCTGTGGATTATGATGTTTCAGATTTGTTTAATTTAGATTTATCGGAATCTGAAAGGGCTCAAGCAAAAGCTATTATCGAGGTTTTTTCTGAACAAATTGATGAGGATTCTTCAAATATTGGAGCTTATGTGAATAGAGGTTCATATTGGGCAACATTAGGACTCCATGTGCAAGCTATAAAAGATTACAATAAAGCTCTTGAAATAAATGATCAGCAGCCTATTATCTACTATAATAGAGCCTTAAGTAAGGCTCGGTTTTTTTATACTTTTGATGCATGTTTAGATTTGAAGCAAGCTAGAGATTTAGGCCTACAGCAGGCAAATACTTTAATGATGCAGCAATGCGGTAAACATATGGCAAAGCTTAATGCCTATAAGCGGGATACTATTTCAAAGTAATTTCATAAGGTTTTTTATGTTGATAACTTCATAATTGTTATCTAATGGTCTATTTTAGTAGTAGTAAATTTAATTTACGTTACTTTGATTATTATGAGGTTGATTTTATTATTCATATTCATACTCTTAACAACAGTTTCATTTGCGCAGAAAAAAGCTGTTATTGATTCTGCTATTGACTCTGTTGATGTGAAAATTGAAAAATACTACAATACAGGGATATCTGATTCTTTGCGAAATCATTTGAAAGCCCAAATCAAGTACATGAACAAGTATATTTCAAAGGATAGTTTAAACTCTAAAGCCTTTCTGCAGAGGGGTATATATTACAGCCAACTTGGATTTCAAGTTAAAGCAATTGCTGATTATGATAAATCTCTGAAATTAGATTCTAATGAATCCGTAGCGTATTTTAATCGCGGATTAGCCAAAGCAAGATTTCGGTATTCATACGACGCGTGTTATGATATAAAAAAAGCCCACAATTTAGGAATTGAAGCTGCTGAAGATATATATCAAGCGTATTGTAAGATGTACCATTCTCAAATTGAGAAAATATTGCCTTCAGGCAATTAGTAAATCAGTATTATTTATTCTTATTATTACTTTTTAAAAGAACTACACTGAGTAAATATGTAGTTTAATTCTATTTTTTATTCATATGAAACCCAACCGATAAATTTAAGGTTTACTAGTATATGCTGTTTTTAAAAAATAGCCCATGAAAACATTAGATAAGATATTAGAAGGATTAATGAGGCGATATTCTAAGAGGGTTCCCGAAGTAAATAAAGTTACTAAAGCATTAATTAAAAGAGGAGTTATAAAGTCTCAGAAGGAAATAAGTAATGATCATGTGGCATTTAGAACAATGGGAGTTAAACAGCTTGGCTTAAAATCGTTTGAGAAAATATTTTTATACCATGGGTATGTTCCAAGAGATGATTACTTTTTTGAAGGAAAAAGATTAAATGCTAGATGGTATGCACCACCAGAACCTAAGTACCCGAGAATATTTATTAGTGAGTTAAGAGTTGATGATATGCCTAACGAGACTCAAAAAATAATTTATTCTTATTTAGACGAGGTAAAATCAGATCCTGTCGAAAAACTGAATTTAGATGATTTTAAACAAGTAGATACTTTTTTACACGAACCTCTTTGGCGACTTCCAAGCTGGAGTGATTTTAAACAATTGCAAAAAGTTAGCGAGTATGCTGCTTGGGTAATTTACAATCGCTATTATCTAAATCATTACACAATTTCAGTCCATGACTTAAACATCGGCTATAACACAATTTCTGAATTCAATGCGTTTTTGGAGTCTATAGGAATTGTTCTAAATGATTCTGGAGGTGAAATTAAGGTGAGTAAGGATAATCTTTTGTTGCAAAGTTCTACAGTTTCCTCTATGGTTGAGGCTGATTTTCAGGAGGGTATAAAAAAAATGATACCAGGTTCTTATGTTGAATTTTGCGAAAGAAAAGTATTGCCTCAATATAAGCACCTTATTGGTAAACAAATTCAAAGAAAACATCGTAGAGATGGCTTTGAAACAGGTAACGCAGATAAAATTTTTGAAAGTACTTATTTAGACCAAACAAAAAAGAAAAAATAATATGAAAGAAATTGCAACAATGGGTTTAGGAAAAGTAGGAACTCTTGTAGGTGTATTATTAAGTAAAAAGTATAATGTATTAGGAATAGATAAACAAAAACCGCATTATGATTTTGATTTACCTTTCGAGGTTGTTGAAGGTGATTTGTCCAATGAGGAGTTTATAAGAAAAGTTTTAGAAGATAAAGATGCCGTGGTTTCAGCTTTGCCTTATTATTTAAACAAGTTAATTGCCAAGGTTGCTCATGATTTAGGCATCCATTATTTTGATTTAACCGAGGATGTTGAAACAACCAATTACATAAGAGAGCTTAGTAATACATCAAAAGGAGTAATGGCACCGCAGTGTGGTTTAGCTCCTGGCTTTATAGGTATTATTGGTGCTCATTTAACTAAAGATTTCACCAAGGTTCGAGATATTGAATTGCGAGTAGGTGCCTTGCCACGTTATCCCAATGGTCAAATGGCTTATTCGTTTACATGGTCTCCAGCGGGTGTAATCAACGAGTACATTAATGATGCTGAAGCCATTCATCACGGTGAACGTAAAATGGTTACTTCTTTGAATGGTTTTGAGTATATCAACATCGGAGGGCGAGAATTCGAAGCATTTACCACTTCAGGAGGATTAGGAACTATGTGTGAAACCTATGAAGGAAAGGTAGATACATTAAATTACAAATCAATTCGATATCCAGGGCACGGTAAGCTTATGAAGTTCTTGATTAGTGAATTGATCATGAAAGATGATAAAGAAAACTTGACCAAAATTTTAGAAAACGCGAAACCACCAGTCAAGGAGGATGTTGTATACATCTATGCTGTAGTCGAGGGCTGGAAAAATGATAAATTGTTCAGGAATGAGTACTATAAAGCATTTTATCCTTTGGAAATTGAAGGGCAAGAATGGAGAGCTATTTCTTGGACAACAGCAGCTTCCATTGCTGCAGTAATTGAAATGGTTGAAAAGGGAGATTTACCCGCGAAAGGATTTATAAAACAGGAAGAGATATCGTACAAAAAATTAATTGAAACATCCAACGGGCAATATTATGTTAAAGGAGATTTAGAAGGTTCATTAAAAGAATAATTAGTATTGCTTTTTTTCCAGTTTATAAAACTTTAAAATTTTGCTGGAATGAACAAAAAATATAAAGATGAAAGACATTCTTAATAAAAATAAATTGGAGGCTCCTTTTCAAGGAGTGAGTACAGGTACTCAAAGTTGGAAAGGTAATGGAGCGATTTTCAAAATCCAATCCCCTGTTGATGGAAAAACAATAGGTGAAATACAAAGTGGAAATTCTTCAGATTTTCAAAAGATTATTGATGAGTCTCGTGAAGCATTTAAAACATGGCGACAATTACCCGCTCCTCAAAGAGGGGAAGTGGTTCGTCAGTTCGGTGAAGAGCTTAGAAAACAGAAGCAATCACTTGGAGAATTGGTGAGCTATGAAATGGGTAAAAGTTTGCAGGAAGGTCTTGGTGAAGTTCAGGAAATGATTGATATCTGTGATTTTGCAGTAGGTGTATCACGCCAATTGTATGGACTTCAAATGCATTCTGAACGACCAGAGCATAGAATGCTGGAACAGTGGCATCCTTTGGGAATTGTTGGTATAATTTCAGCGTTCAACTTTCCAGTTGCAGTATGGGCATGGAATACAGCGCTAGCATGGATTTGCGGTAATGTATGTGTTTGGAAGCCATCAGAAAAAACACCCTTTACAGCGTTGGCTTGTCAGCAAATTATGAAAGTCGTACTTACCAATAATGAACTTCCGGAGGGAATATGTTCCGTGATCATTGGAGGTAGAGATGTTGGTGAGCAAATGGCGTCTAGCCACGAGGTAGCATTAGTATCCGCAACTGGCTCAACAAAGATGGGGAAAAGTGTAGCTCAACACGTAGCGGCACGATTCGGCAAGTCAATCCTTGAATTAGGAGGTAATAATGCCATTATTATAACTGAAAATGCTGATTTATCACAGGCAGTTCCAGCTATTGTTTTTGGTGCAGTAGGGACATGCGGACAGCGTTGTACATCAACTCGCCGTTTAATTGTACATGAATCTCAATATGATTCATTGATTGGAAAGTTGGTTAAAGCTTATGGTCAAATTAATATAGGAAACCCCTTGGATGAAGGTAATCATGTAGGCCCATTAATTGATACGGATGCTGTTGAAAGTTACAGTTCTGCAATTGTCTCCGCAATAAACCAAGGAGGTAATGTTTTAATAGGAAATGAAGTTTTAACCTCCAAAGAATATGTTTCGGGTTGTTATGTGAAACCAACGATTATTGAAGCAAATCATACTATGTCGGTGGTTAAGGACGAAACATTTGCCCCAATTCTTTATGTAATGAAATATTCTACTCTTGATGAAGCAATTGAAATTCAAAATTCAGTTCCACAAGGGTTGTCTTCGAGTATATTTACCTTAAATATGCGAGAAAGTGAACAATTTTTATCTGTTGCAGGTTCTGATTGTGGTATAGCAAATGTAAACATAGGGACCTCAGGTGCTGAAATTGGTGGTGCTTTTGGTGGTGAAAAGGAAACAGGTGGCGGAAGAGAATCTGGATCTGATGCTTGGAAAGCCTATATGCGAAGACAAACTTGCACAATTAATTTTGGAACCAAGCTTCCTCTCGCACAAGGGATTAAGTTTGAATTGTAATAATTATATATAAATTAAGATGTGAAATTTGTCTTTAAGTCTAGGCTATTGAAATTCATTTTTTCTTTTTTGATTTCAAAGAGGAGTCTTTCTTTTTTTTTGGAAGCTGTTTAAAATCCAGATGGCTATTCCAATGCACAATAGTAAAACGATATACTGAAGAAAGTTATAAATATGCATATTACTAAATGTACAAAAAAAAGCCCAGTATTTACTGGGCTATAAAATTATAGTACATGAGCAATTAATTAGTCATTTACGTGCAAAGCTTCATTGAGCTCAATCGTTTTAGGATTGGGTTTGCATACAATTTTACCCGATTGCGAATCTTGAATGAACAATAATTTATCCTTTCCATTTAATTCCATACCCTTTACAATATTTTGTCCTTCAGCAACAATTTTATTTTGAAGATTTACGGGTTGGTTTTCTTCATTATATAGTGATATTTTACTTCCGGCAGTTATGTACACTCCAGCAGCAATTGTACAACCGAAACCTAGTGATATTCCAGTTCCTGCATTAGCACCTAATAAACATTCCTGCCCTATTGAAATCACATTTTTATTACCTCCAGAAAGCGTCCCCATTATAGATGCACCACCTCCAATATCAGAATTTTCACCTACTACAACACCTCCAGAAATTCGTCCTTCAACCATTGCATTTCCTTTTGTCCCTGCATTGAAATTAACATATCCCGCAGGCATTACTGTTGTTCCTTCTCCTAAATAAGCTCCTAGCCTTACTTGTGATCCAGAAACTATTCTAGTTCCACTTGGTGCGTGGTAGTTTACCATATAAGGGAATTTGTCGATATGAGAAACTTGTAAGGGTTCCGTAAAAATATGTTTGGATATTTCTGTAGGCAAATCTTCAGGTAAAACAGGGCCTTTATTGGTCCAAGCAATATTGTTTAATTGACCAAATGCGCCATCTAAATTTAAACCATGAGGTTCAACGCATCTCTGTGACAAAGCTTGTAATTTAAAATACCCTTCAGTTGCAGACGCTACATTTTTATCTTTATCAAATAAAAAGTAAACTACGATTTCAGAGGAATAATATGGGTGTTTGTTTGAGAAATTATCCAGTAAGTTTTTTATTGTGATAATGTTCTCATGCCCAGATATGTCACCATGAAAGGCAGAGAACTTAGCGTATACATCGTTTAGTTGCTCAATGTTTAATGTGTATTCTGCATTTACACCAAAATTAATGTTTGCAACATCTGCAAATACAGCTGCGGTACCAAAAGAAGTTTCCCAATTGATTAATGGAAAAAATACGTCCAATGTCTTATCCCCTTTACTTCTCTTTACACCTAGTGCAAATGCTAAAGGTTGTTTGTATCCTTTTTTTGCTTCAACTGAAGCAACATAGCTTTTAAACTCTTTTACTGTACTCATTCGTTTGTAATTATTTATGTGCTGTGTGCAAAATTAGTTTTTTTTGGTTTTCAACCAATCACTATATGTACCTTTTAAATATCCTTCGTCAATAAAGTAGTCCAAAACCGGATCAATTTGATTTTTACTAAAATATTGAGGTACACTCATAACTAAGTTACCATCTGAATCAAGGAAAGCGTAATTAGGAAATGAAAGTTGATTTTTACTTAATCCAAGTGCCAATTGATGAATCCCGTTTTGATTGATTAATTCTCTGCCTTTGTATTTTATTGTTTTCTTTTCGTTAATCATAAACTTCACTGCATGAAAGTTGTTGCTGATTTTTTTTGCGGTGCTGGCTACTCTAAAATTTTCCTTGTCCATTAGGTTGGACGTAACGCTGTTTGGATGCATAATATGCACAAGTATTTTCTTTTTATCCTTTTTAGCCGCTTTTAAGGCAGATTCAAAGTCTATCCAATCTACTGGGTCTTTGGGTGCCTTATAGTCTGGAGAATATACAAGTTTAAAATCATTTACAAATGTTGGAACATCTCTGGATGTATTGTATACGCCTTCTGCTATAAAAGCAAGGTATCCATATAAATCTGGTACTTTTTGAAAGCCTTTTAATGGCATATTGGCTTTCAAACTATCTCCAAACAAAAGAATGAAGGTAGGATAGGACATTTGTCCGCGGCAAAGCTCAATAGCAACATCATGTGTGCTTTTTCGCGCGCGGCGGACGAAATTATTATATTGATTTTTTTTTCTTTTAAAATCAGATTTTTCTGGATTATATAGTTTTTCGTTTTTTAAGTTTTTCACCTGGCTTTTTAATTCATTAAGCTCAGTTTTAAAAGTGTTTATTCCGGAGTAAACATTTTTTTTACCATTTAATTTTTTTAAAGATTTTATGGTTTTTTTATGTTTTTTAAATTCATTTTTGGAAATGTGGTTTTTCTCAAATTCATTTTTGGTGTAATTTTTTAAAAATTTAAAGTTTGACTTTAATTTTGATTTCAAAACTTTACTATCAATAGAATCCTTTAAAATGTGTTCAGTTCTCGATGCTACTTCTTGTAGAAAGCTGATTTTAGGATTGAAAGTATTGATTTTACGGGTTATGATTGAATCATTTTTTTTGATTTTAATTTCTTGCGCACTTAGGTCATTTTTTAGGCTATCCAACAATTGTTTCACCTTTTCTTGTTGAGTATTAAAATACGTTTTGCCCATGAATCTAACAGAATCAGAAGTTTCTGCATTTAATTTTACAGGATAAAAGTTGGCATTTAAGTATTGGGCTACACTGATATCTTGAAATGTTGATGCATCCATCTTTTTACACCAGCCGCACCAGTCTGTGTATACATCAATAAACATAGGCTTTGGGTTTTGCTTGTATAAAGAATTTGCTTCTTCAAGTGATAACCAATTTATTGGACCTTTGTGTTTTTGAGCAAAATTTAAAAAGGAAATAGAAGTTAAAAGTAGTGTGAAAAGTAATCTAAGCATTAAAAAAGTTGTTTAATATCTAAAACGTGAAGATACCTACAAAATAATAAATTACTAATTTTGTCGATTATTAAAATGAACACTTTATCTGCCAAGCTTGACCATAGTGCAATTAATAAAAGTTAAAATAGTATTGATTTTAGTAGTTACTTTTAACTTGAGTGACTTAGAAGCGCAGGCACCGTTCGGGATTTGGAGTTATGGGATTTCAGGTTCTCTAGAAAATTTTTTTAGAACGTTAAAAGACCCCAGTCGATTTAATATTAATCCCGATTTTAATTTTGGGCTAACTGATGCAGAGTATATTGCTCAAAGAAATTTGGCAGACAAACCCTATTTCCCAGGAAAAACAATTGGATTGATGTTGGATTATAAAATTGGTTCTAGGTTAAATTTTGAATCTGGTTTAAATTTTGTTCAAGGAGGTTCAAAAGTAGAGGTTAGTAAGTTTACCAATTTTCCGTTGGTGCAAGAGTTTGGAATTGAGAACTATAGTGAAACGGTTGTGAGTAAATTTAGCATATTGGAAGTTCCGCTCGTAATCCGCCACAGAATAGGTATTGCAAACAAGTTGGATTTATCCAGAAGAAAAACAGGCGCTTCACTAACCAATATGTATCGCCATTTTTTTTTCAGTTATGGTATTGGATTAGGGGTGCCAGTTAATGGAAGTAACTTTTACAATGGGATAGAATATCGCGATATATCAGGAAACATGGGCGTATCCGCATTGGGAGGCATTGGTTTTCATATGAATACTCGTTCTCCCTTTTTTATAAACATAAGAGCAAACGTTAGAGCAACACTTTTGGGTTACTATGAATATGCACCCGTAAAGTCTTTCTATCATAGTGTAGGAGCTCAAGTCAAATTAGGATATCGACTTGCATATGAAGTTGAGGAAGAAACCATTAATAAGCCTACAGATTGTGCTTCTTTTGTAAACGCTCCAAATGTATCGAGCAGACCTAAGCTGGTTTTTGGAATGAAATATGGCGCTCAATCTAATTTTGTCATGGGCTCCAGTGCATCTGACCCATTAATTGGATTTAAAGGAATTGTCCCTGCTTCAGAAGCACAAATTGAAACTGCGGTTGGTGAAATGCAATCCATTTTTACACCTCATGTCGGATTACATTTTGAATATTTATTCCATCCCCACTTTTCTCTTGGATTTAGCCCATCATACAGTCAAAGAGGATTTAAGTCATACCACACTTACTTTTTAAACGACGGTAGAACTCTTAAAACAAGGCAAAGAGCCTATATAGACTATATTGACATTCCAGTCCGTTTACTATTTTACCAAAGTCCTAAATTTTTTGTTCACTCTGGGCCTATTTTATCAATACAGGCATCAGAGCGTTTGTATGATTATTATCAGGTGTATGATGGATTGATAAATTTTCCGAACGATAATTTAAATTATGCTGATAAGATAACACTTAAGCGATATTTTGGTGATCCTGTTGATGGTTTTACAGCAGGTTGGGAAATTGGTGGAGGGACTCATGTTGATGAGGCTTTTTCTGTTTCCGCACAACTTTCTATGTATGAAGGGATATTTCAGAGGGGAAGTGGAAGACCACAAATATGGAATACTACGTTATCAATTTCAGCATATTACTTTTTTATAAAAAAATAGTGAGATTATTCATAGCCATATTATACCTTTTGTTATTTGTTCAATCTCCTTTAAAGGCTCAAGAAACGCCATCCGAAGTCGAGGGGAAAAGACGATATAAAGCACAATCTTATTTAAGCGGACATGTTGATTATGTTTACTCCTATTTAAATGGAGTAGGAGGGAATGAAAAGGCACAATTTTATAAGGATTATGTTCAAGACTTAAATAACAATGGAATCATCGCTGAGGGCGGTTTAACTGGAAGGCATGGATTTTCATTGGGAGTTTCTTATGATCAATATTTAAGCAGAAGGTATGCTTTACATCATCAATGTAGTTATTGGCAAACAGGATATCGCGAAAAATTAAATGTTGTAAACCTAAAAGAATCTGGCGAAATGCTTCAAACTAAAACGTTCAAAGCAAATTTAGATTATGTTCATATTTTGAGTGGACTTAAATATTATAGTGATTATGGCGTAACGCTTACTTTAGGTGGTTTTGTTAATTATAACATAGTTGATAAAATTGAAAATACAGAATCTTCGAAAATGACTGGGAGCTTTGGTGATGTAGATACTAGTACAAGCCAACAATTGTATTTTCACGAGTATTATGGAGAGAACCGAGTAGTATTTTTAACAGGCGGCGTTTTCAGTATCGGGTATAAATGGCATAATGTAGAATTTGACGCTTCAATAAAGTTAACAGGTCCTATTCTTGATGAAATTGACAACAAAATTTTCAATGTATATCAATTTGGGATACGGTATACAATTCCAACAAAAAAAGAAGATATTTAATTTTAAATGACATAGTTGCCGTTTACAACCTTCTTTTGGATGATAATTAATGGGTAACCATTACCAAAATTGTTATTAATTAAGTAGTTTTGCACATTCATTTACACTAGTGTGGTAATATGCCAAACAGAAAGTTTGTTTTTGATTTTGATAGTACGTTAACTTCAGTGGAAGGTTTAGATGTATTAGCCGAGATTTCTTTACGAAATAATCACGATAAAGATAATATTATCAATAAAATTCAAGAAATCACAGACTTAGGCATTGATGGGGATATTTCTTTTTCAGATTCGCTGAGTAGTAGAATAGCACTTTTAAAAGCAAATAAGTCTCAATTGTCTGAATTGGTTGATGTATTGAAAACAAAATTATCAGAATCAGTTAAGGCAAATAAAGAGTTTTTTACAAAATACCAGAATCAAATTTATGTAATCTCATGTGGTTTCAAGGAATTTATTGAACCTGTTGTTGCTGAGTTGCAAATTGGTCCGGAAAGAATTTTTGCGAACACATTTACATTCGACGAAACAGGACTAATCACTGGATTTGATGAAACCAATCCTCTTTCTCAGCATAATGGAAAAGTAAATTGCTTGAAATTATCAGGGATTCAAGGAGAAATTCAAATTATAGGGGATGGATATTCCGATTTTGTAATGAAAGGAGAAGGTGTTGCAGATAAATTTTTTGCGTATACTGAGAATGTTTCAAGAAAAAAGGCTACTGATAATGCTGATTATATTGTAGCTAGTTTAGATGAGTTTTTGATTATTAATAAACTATAACCATAATGGCGGTTTCTTTTCCAAAAAATAAGATTAATGTTCTTCTTTTAGAAGGAGTTCATGATGACGCAGTTGAGGCTTTTAAAAATGAAGGCTATAATGTAAATTACTCTCCGGATAGTTTAAGCGAAGAAGATTTGTGTGAAAAAATTAAAGACGTTCACATTCTTGGAATTCGATCAAAAACTAAAATTACTCAGAAAGTAGTTGATTCAGCAGATAAACTATTAGCAGTTGGAGCATTTTGTATTGGTACTAAGCAAATTGATTTAGATGCATGCAAAAAGAGAGGGATTGCTGTTTTTAATGCTCCATATTCCAATACACGATCAGTTGTAGAGCTCGCTATAGGTCAGATTATTTTATTAATGCGAAGTACTTTTGTAAGAAGTACAGAGTTGCATAATGGAATTTGGAAAAAAACAGCTTCAGGAGCGCGTGAAGTAAGGGGTAAAGTACTGGGTATTATCGGTTATGGTAATATTGGTAAGCAGTTGTCTGTGCTTGCTGAAGCAATGGGCATGAAAGTTATTTTTTATGATCAGCTAGAGAAGCTTGCATTAGGAAATGCTGAAAAGAGAAATTCAATGAAAGCTGTCTTCAGTGAAGCAGATGTTGTTTCATTGCATGTTGACGATAACTCAGACAACAAAAACTTAATAGGAAGAGAGGAGTTTTCTCAAATGAAGGACGGGGTTGTGTTTATAAATCTTGCAAGAGGTTTTGTTGTTGATATCCCTGCATTAGTAGAAGCTCAAAATTCAGGAAAAGTAGCTGGTGTAGCTGTTGATGTTTATCCGGTTGAACCTAAATCTAATGATGAGCCATTTTTATCTGAGTTATCCGGTCAACCAAATACTATTTTAACCCCCCATATTGGAGGAAGTACAATGGAGGCGCAAAAGCATATTGGGAACTTTGTTCCTGTTAATATTATTTCATATGTAAATACAGGGTCATGTTTTGACGCAGTTAATTTACCTAGAATTAAACTTGCTCCTCAAAAAGAGGGACATCGATTTTTACTTATTCATGAAAACATTAGCGGAGTTGTTGCAGAGGTGAATAGTATTTTGGCAAAATATGAAATGAATATTACCGGGCAGTTTTTAAAAACAGATGAGTCCGTTGGTTATTTAATTAGCGATGTAATTAAGAGTTATAACGAAGATATACTCCAAGAATTAAGGGCGGTAAAAGGAAAGATTAAATTTCGTTTGTTGTACTAAACTATTGTTCTTGAGAAAAAAACGTATTTTTACCAATTCATTTTGAGTTATGGCAGAAAAAGAGAAAGATTTAAATCCAGGGAAAAATCCAGAAACTTTAGAAGAATCTTTAAGTAAAACCGAAGTTTTATTAGAAGAAAATAAAAAGTTGATTACCAATATATTGGTTGGGATTATTATTGTAATTGCGCTTGTTTTTGGTTATAATAACTGGTTTTCTGAGCCAGCAGAAAAGGCAGGTTTTGAAAGTATTTGGCCAGCTCAAAAATATTTTGATCAAGATTCAATTCAAAAAGCTATTGAAGAATTTGATTATGTTGCATCCGAGCACAGTGGCACAAAGGCTGGTAATTTAGCCAATTTGTATCTAGGACTATCACTACTTAAAGATGAGCAATTTGAAGACGCTTTGAATTCTTTTGAAACTTTTGACGCTAGCGGTGAATTATTTCCTGGCTTAAAATTAGGGTTAATAGGAGATTGTCATAGTGAACTAGGTAATGTTGATGAGGCAGTAGCAACCTACAAGAAAGCAGCAAAATTATTGGACGCAAAATCAGTTTCGCCCTATTATTTAAAGAAAGCAGGTATATTGCTTGAACAAAATGATGATGTAGATGGTGCAATTGAAGTATACGAATTGGCAATAAACACGTATTTAAAAGATGCTCAACCATCTTTGCAAAAGATTAAAAATGAGATGAAAAAGTTATTGGCTAGGGCGAATGCCTCTAAATAATAATTTTTTTAAAATATATTCTTAAAAGTGCAACCAATGGTTGCACTTTTTTATTTTTGCACTATGGCAACGAAAAATAATAATTTATCGGCTTTTGATTCTAAAAAGATTCCATCTGGAAGAGGTAAGAAAATAGGCGTTGTAATTAGTGAATGGAACGCCGAAATTACTGAAGGATTAAAGGAAGGCGCTGTGGATGCACTTTTGGAATGTGGTACATATTCAAAAGATATTCTTACTGAATATGTGCCCGGAACTTTTGAGTTGCCTCTTGGAGCACAGTTTTTACTGGAGTCAAAAGAGGTTGATGCTGTTATTGCAATTGGCTGCGTAGTAAGAGGTGAAACTGCTCATTTTGATTACGTATGCCAAGGAGCTACTCAAGGAATTCAAGAGGTTAGTTTGCAGTACAACAAACCAGTAATGTTCTGTGTGTTAACTGACGACACC
The DNA here is from genome assembly GCA_045561495.1 of Flavobacteriales bacterium. GTDB lineage: Bacteria > Bacteroidota > Bacteroidia > Flavobacteriales_C. The sequence continues at coordinate 26,959 of JBJKXR010000036.1, forward strand.
ATTGAGCAAAGTCGAGCAAGAAGTGGTGGTAAGTATGGGAATAAAGGGACAGAAGCCGCGGTTGGTGCTTTGAAGATGCTAGGCTTGAGGGATAAGTTAAAATAACTTGTTGCGTCTGTGTAATGATTGAAAACGAAAAGGATTGATTTTAAAAGAACTATCGGCGGTAAATTTTAAAAATTTTTTGGGAGTAGAAATTTCTCTAAATCCAAAAATTAACTGTTTTGTTGGAAATAATGGGCAAGGTAAAACCACAATTCTGGATGCCATATATTACTTGTCTTTTTGCAAATCTTTTTTAAACCCCATTGATTCTCAAAACATCAATCATAAAGATGCTTTTTTTGTCCTGCAAGGGGAATATGAAAGGTCCGGTAAAACTGAGCGAATATACTGTGGACTTAAAAAGGGACAGAAAAAAATATTTAAAAGAAATAAAAAGGAATACGAAAAGCTTTCCGATCACATAGGCTTGTTTCCATTGGTGATTATTTCGCCGTCTGATTCCGATTTAATTACCCTTGGTAGTGACTTAAGAAGAAAGTTTTTAGATGGAATTATATCGCAATTTGATTCAGTTTATTTAGAAAACCTATTGATATATAATAAAGCGTTAAATCAAAGAAATGCATTATTAAAATATTTTCAAAAGAATAGAACATTTAATCAAGATCAGTTGGATAGCTGGGATAATCAATTGGTTAAGTATGGAGAAGTTTTGTATGAAAAGCGTCAAAAGTTAATTCAAGACTTAGCACCAGTTTTTCAAAAGTATTACCAACAAATTTCTGGTGGGCGGGAAGAAGTTGAATTGGTTTACCAATCTCAATTAATGAAAGGAAGCTTCTTGGATCAACTAAGAAATTCTTTGCCTGAAGATTTGCGCAAACTATTTTCAACCGTAGGGGTGCATAAAGACGATTTAGTATTTCAAATATCAGGAAGGCCAGTTAAAAAGTTTGGATCTCAAGGTCAACAAAAATCTTTTTTGATTGCTCTCAAACTCGCACAGCTTGAATTTTTAAAAAACACAGTAGGTACTCACCCCATATTACTTTTAGATGATGTTTTTGATAAATTGGATGAAGAGAGAGTTGCTCATATTTTGGAAATGGTAAATGGAAACCATTTTGGACAAATTTTTTTATCGGACACTCACCCAAAAAGAATTGAAGATATTTTATCAAGATTACAATTGGAAAGTTCTGTTTTTGAAGTGTCCAATCTTGAGGTAATCCAGAGGTGATTTAATGCATAAATAATGTGATAATTATCATTTAGTTGAATTAACTGCCTTTCTAACACTTCCATACTCTAACAGCAGTTTTTGGGCTTTCTCGTAATTCAAACCTGTTGCTTCCATAATCATTTGGGTTCCCCGATCAACAAGCTTGTCATTGCTTAACTGCATATCTATCATTTTATTTCCAAGAACATGTCCTAATTGAATCATAGCAGAAGTTGAAATCATATTTAGAATAAGCTTTTGAGCAGTTCCAGCTTTCATTCTTGTACTTCCCGTAACGAATTCAGGTCCAACAATTGCAGTAATGGGAAATTGAGCAGCTTTTGCTAAGGGACTATTTTCATTACAAGTGATACAGCCTGTCGCGATTCCTTTGCTATTGCATTCCAGTATTGTTGAAACAACATAAGGGGTGGCTCCACTTGCCGCAATTCCAATTACTACATCGTTGGAGTTTATTTTAAATTTCTGCAAATCTTCCCATCCCTGAGTTGTACTGTCTTCAGCAAATTCTACTGCTCTTCTAATTGCGTTATCTCCACCTGCAATAATTCCAATAACTATACCATCACTAACTCCAAAAGTAGGTGGACATTCACTGGCGTCAAGGATTCCCAATCTTCCACTTGTTCCTGCACCAATGTAAAATAATCTTCCGCCTTTTTTCATCTTGGAAACAACATGGCAAATTAAATTTTCAATATCAGGTAGGATTTTCTCTATAATTTCTGGGACTGATTTATCTTCTCTGTTCATATTTTGAATTAACTCCAAAACACTCATTTCTTCCAAGTCATTGTAATTTGAATTTTGTTCAGTCGTATTTTTTGTCATTTAATAAAGCAATTTCCGATTCCAAAACCTAAAAATACATATTAAGTAATTCAATTGAATAATTATATAAGTTTAATACTTAAATTTAAGTATGCATGATATAGAACCACATTACAGCTGGCGTCACTTATATACTGCTGAAAATGATCCCATATCCCCTTTTTATGGTCGGGAGTATAGTGAATTTGCTTTTTTAGATAGGGTTTACAACCATTTAATTCATCCTCAATGGGATAATATTGGTTCTCCAACACTTTTTATGAAGCTCTTGTATTGCAATTATAACGAAGAATTTGCCATTATTGAATTTATAGGTGAATGGAATGATTGTTTGTACAACGACATAATGATTTTAAAACGAGAAGTTATCGATTTGTTAGTAGCTGAAGGTATTAAAAAATTTTTGTTGGTAGGAGAGAATGTCTTAAATTTTCACTATTCAGATACTTGTTATTATGAAGAATGGATTGAGGAAATAGACGGTGGTTGGGTAGCTGCAGTTAATTTTCAGAATCATGTTCTTCAGGAAATGTCTCAAGTTGGAATTGATGAATATTTTTTGTGGGGTGGTGATTTGAATGATTTGTCATGGAGAACCTACAAGCCTCAAGATTTAAAATTAAAGATTGAAATTATTTTTAATCGTTTAATTGGAATCTAATTTGCTTCAAATCACTATTATTCATTGATATTCGCCACTTTTTTATACTTTTGCAGTTGCTCAAAAAATTATTTTTAATATGAGGCTTAATCAATTGGCTAAAAAAGTTGGAAAACCCTACACAAGAGTTGAAAAATACATTCGAAAAGATTTAAAAATAGAAGGTATTGAAGGGCCAAATTCAAGGGTTGAAGAAGAAATTGTAAATAAAGTTATTTCCAAGTTTGGATTGTATTCTGAAGAAGTAAAACAGAAACCTAAAGTAAAATTAGAAACCATCGAGGCAAAGCCTGCTGAGATATCTCCAGAGGATCGAGGTTTAGAAGATGTTGAATTGGATTTAGCAACTCCTGCAGAATCTGTTGTTCCAAATTTAGAAGGATTAGGTGAAGAAAATATTCAAGAATCTAATAATCAAGAAATCGATGAGGTTGATGCTGAAACCCATGAGGATAATGATTCCATTGATACGGAAGTAGATTCAAGTACTATTTCTGAAAATAAGGAATCTGGCGAAAGGGTTATTTCAGAAACGTTAGAAACCGATGAAACCGTTTTACATATTGATACAGAAGGCACCATTGTAGCTCCTAAGGTAGAATTGGAAGGGATTAAGGTTCGTGGTAAAATTGAAATTCCAGGCGTTACGGATCAACCTGAAGAAACTGTTGAGGAAAATAAATTAACGCCAGAGGAAATAGCTCAATTAGAGTCAGAGAAGTTAGCAAGTATAAAAGCCAAAGAATCGGCAGAAGAGGCTAGAAGAAAAAAAATAGACCAAGATGCAGCAAAAGCACTTGCTTTTAAAGAAAAAAGAGAAAAAGAAGAGCAAGAGGCATTAAAGTCGAAAATAGAGGAGCAAAAAGAAAGGAAAAAAGAAGCCGGTAAAAAGCATTATTTAAATAATGTTCAGCAGCCTCCTAAAGTGCAGAAAAATAAGAAAAAGAAAATTGTAAAATTAGAACAAGAGGCAGAAAAGAATAAAGCTTTTGAAACAAAAGAAAAATATGTAAGTACAGATAATATAACCACTTGGCAAAAGATAGTGAGGTGGTTTAATACCTGAAACGAAAAAAAGTAAAATTCTAGGGCAGGTATTTCCTGCCCTTTTTTTGTGCGGTAAACTGCGATTTAGACCTTAAATGAGGAGTAAAAATGAAATATTTAGTTGTATTATTTCTTGTTTTAAAACAGCTGTCATATGCACAGGAATTTACGATTAAAAATAATGGCAATTATTATAAAATTCATGAGATTTTAAGTCAATATATTCAACAAAAGTCTATTTCTGGAAATGAAAAAACTGCTGGTGAATGGTTGAAAAAGTTATGCAAACAAAATGACCTTTATATTACCCAGATGGGCAAAGAAAATGGTAATTATAATTTTTCTGCCTCTATCCGTCCTTTGAGCCAATATTTGCCTAATATTATTTTTTTAAACCATATTGATGTTGTACCTGTTGGCGATTCCTCTAAATGGAATTATCCACCTTTTTCAGGAATGATTATGGAAGGTAAAGTATGGGGCAGAGGCGCTTTTGATAATAAGGGAGCAGCTATGGTGCAATTAGCATCTGTGATTCAAGCTGTTCGAGAGTATAAAAATAAAGACCTTCCTTTTAATGTTACCTTTTTAGCTGTTTCTTGTGAAGAAACCCAATGTAAAGGAGGAGTCAGTTATGTTATTGAGAACCATTTGAAAGATTTGAATCCTGCAGTGGTAATAGGAGAGGGTCCACCAGGTTTAAAAGGTATATTGGAAACCGATACTAGCCTAACTTTATTTGGCATTTCTGTAGCGCATAAGCGACCCTTTTGGTTGAAATTAGAATTGGAATTACCAACTTCGGGCCATGGTTCTGTGACGCCTTTATCATATTCAAATAAAGGAATGGTTATCGCTCTCAGTAAAGTTGTGTCCGAAGATCAACCTATTGAGTTCATAGAGGCAAATACTCAGTTACTAAAGGCACTTGGGAAGTTGGAAAATGGCATCAAATCTTCCGCATTAAAACATCCGCACACATTTAAAGGTTTATTGGTTCCAAAACTTAGGGAACGTCCTGAAGTATTTTCTTTAATGTCTAATACCGTTACATTAACAAGTTTGCAGAGTGAAACCAATACGGTTAATTTAATTCCAAGTAAAACTACAGCATTATTGGATTGCAGGTTATTGCCAAATACAAACCGAAACGAATTTTTAAACAATTTTAAAAAGAGTTTGGATAACGACTCTATAAAGGTGAGTGTTATTTATGAAACTCCCCCTATGCAACCCTCAAGTGATACCACTAATTTTTATAAAGCAATTCATCAAGCAATTCATACAAATTATCCTGATGCGGAGATTATACCGGTTATGATGCCCAGTTTTAATGATGTTGGTTTGTTTCGTTCAAAGGGAGTTACTTGTTACTCTTCTTTTCCTATCTTGCTCGATTCTTACCATATTAATTCTATAAAGCATATTCATAATTACGATGAGTTTATTCCTGTAAAGCACTTGGAAAGTGGTAAAAATACATATGACGAATTTGTAAGAATTCTTATGAAAGTGAATTAATTAGCTCCCAAAGCTTCCGCTACAACAAAGTTACTTCCTCCTATGAAAATTAAATCCTTAAGGTCAGCCTGTTCTATTGCCTTTGCTTTGGCTTCTAAAACAGAAGCATGAGTTTTACCCCTAAGTTTTAAATCAAATGCATTGGTTTCCAACTCGCTTATTGTCAAAGCACGTTCTATTTTAGGCGAACACCAATAGTATTTTGCGTTTTTAGGCAAAAGCTTTAAAATTTCAGTAACATCCTTATCGTTTACCATACCCCAGACAATATGAAGGTTTTCGAATCTTTCATCGGCTAATTGTTGAACAATTAATTTAATGCCATCCTCATTGTGTCCTGTATCACAAATTACTTTTGGATTTTCCTGGAGAGTATTCCATCGTCCAATAAGACCTGTGTTTTTTATTGTTTTGTTAAACCCATTTTTTATGGCATTTTCTTCTATTTCCCAACCTTCATTTTGAAGCTTTTTGATAGTAGTTAAGACAGTTTTAGAATTCTCCTTCTGGCAATATCCTTTTAAGTCTAGTTCGTAATTTACATCTGTGTTTTCAGAATAAATTACTTCAGCGTTGTTTTGATGGGCCACAAAATCAAAAACGGAAACTGTTTCGCCTTGCTTCTTACCAATCACTACTGGGACTCCAGGTTTAATAATGCCCGCTTTTTCACCAGCAATTTCGGTGAGTGTTTCACCCAGAAATTTTTGGTGATCCAAACCTATATTCGTAATCACAGAAATTTCGGGAGTGATGATGTTGGAGCAATCTAATCTTCCTCCTAAACCTGTTTCAATAACTGCAACATCAACGTGTTGGTTGGCAAAATGTTCAAATGCCATTATGGTGGTGTATTCAAAAAAAGAAGGTTGAATTGAATTCGCTTTATTTTTGAATCTATCAACAAAATCAATGACATTTTGCTCTGTTATTTCAGTCCCATTAATTTTTATTCTTTCTCTGAAGTCCTTTAAGTGAGGCGAAGTGAAAAGTCCAACTTTATAGCCTGATTCTTGTAAAATAGAAGCTAGCATATGAGAACAAGACCCTTTACCGTTGGTTCCAGCTATGTGTATTGATTTAAATTTTTCATGTGGATTATTCACTAATTTACTCAGTTTTAAAATCCTTTCTAAACCTGGTTTAAAAGCACTTTCTCCTTTTTTTTGGTAAGAAGGGAATTGAGTAAATAAAAAATCAATTGTTTTTTGATAATTCAAAATACATGTGTTTTTAAGTATTCTAATACATGTGGTCTAAACAAATCATGCCCTGCTTTTATAATATGAAGTTTAACATTTGGACCTACAAAATCTGCAAAATCTTTTACCATCCTAGGGGCTACAACAGGGTCTTTGTGTCCAACCACTAAATCAACTTTTAAATTATTTTGGTTGATAATATTTTTTAATTTTGACTGCTTAAATGTAATGAATCTATACAATTGCCAAACCCTATAAATTCTGAGTCGCATTCCTTTAGTTTGAAGATTGGTTTCCAGAAATTTATTCATAGTATTGGGAAGTAAATTCAATCTTTGACCAGTATTGCTTATTCCATAAACAATTCCTGGATTAGAAATAGTCAAACCATAAATTCCCTTTCCTGCTAATGTGGAAGTCACCAACCAGTTCCAAAAGTTTATTTTTAAACCATCTGGAGCAAATAAATATAAGTGATTAATTCGTTGACCAAATTGTTCCAAAAGGAATAAAGCAACCCTTCCGCCCATTGAGTAACCCAATACCTCAAATTTTTCAATATTAAGTTCTTTTAAAAAGCACTCAAAAATTTCTTTAAGTTGTGGTTTCGAAAAACTTTTCCACTGCTTACTTCTAAATGTTGTTTTACCATGGTAAAATAAATCTACAGCATATATAGTATATTTTTCTCTGCAAAATTCCTCAAAAAGAAGATAATCTTCAGAACTCTTTGTAAAGCCATGAAAGGCAATAAGAATTCGGTTTCCGGAACCAATCTTCCTGTAAAACAGATTTATATCTTTATGTTGAAAAAAATATTCCAATTGTTAACTTCTTCTTATACAAATTTCGGTGTTTTATTTGTAATTTTGCGCCTAATTTGACTAATGGTTTTTAAAACCAGTTTAAAAAGTAAAAAATGCCAAAAGATTCTTCTATTAAGTCCGTACTTATTTTAGGTTCAGGACCCATCGTTATCGGACAAGCTTGTGAATTTGATTATGCAGGATCTCAATCTGCTCGCTCTCTTAGAGAGGAGGGAATTGAGGTTACTCTAATTAATTCAAATCCAGCGACCATCATGACTGATCCTGTAATGGCCGATCATGTTTATTTAAAACCCTTAACCTCTGAGTCCGTTCGGGAAATTCTTGAAGAAAGAAATATTGATGCTGTTCTTCCAACTATGGGGGGCCAAACAGCACTTAACCTTTGCATTGAGTGCGATAAAGATGGACTTTGGGATGAGTTTAATGTCAAAACAATAGGAGTTGATTTAGAGGCTGTTGAAATTACAGAAAATCGCGATCGTTTTAGGGAGCTGATGGATCAGATAGGTATTGGCCAAGCTCCTTCGAAAAGCGTTAAATCTTATTTAGAAGGAAAAGAATTTGCGCAGGAAATTGGTTTTCCATTGGTAATTCGTCCTTCATACACATTAGGGGGTACAGGAGCTGCTTTTGTTCATAAGAAAGAAGATTTTGATACATTACTTAAGAGAGGTTTGCATGCTTCTCCAATACATGAGGTTTTAATTGATAAAGCAGTATTGGGTTGGAAGGAATATGAACTTGAGTTGCTTCGAGATAAAAATGATAACGTTGCAATTATATGTTCTATTGAGAATATGGATCCAATGGGAATTCATACTGGAGACTCCATTACTGTTGCTCCTGCAATGACGCTATCGGATACATGTTATCAAAGAATGCGAGATCAAGCTATAAAAATGATGCGTTCTATTGGTAATTTTGCGGGCGGTTGTAATGTTCAGTTTGCAGTTTCAAATGATGAAAATGAGGATATTATTGCAATTGAAATTAACCCTCGTGTTTCTCGTTCATCTGCATTGGCATCCAAAGCAACAGGTTATCCAATTGCAAAAGTAGCTACTAAATTGGCCATAGGGTATACTTTAGACGAGTTATTTAATCAAATTACACAGTCTACTTCTGCCTATTTCGAGCCTAGTTTAGATTATGTAATAGTTAAAATTCCACGTTGGAACTTTAATAAATTCAAAGGCTGTGATAAAGAATTAGGACTTCAAATGAAATCGGTAGGTGAGGTAATGGGGATTGGCCGTACGTTTCAGGAAGCATTACAAAAGGCCTGTCAATCTCTGGAAATCGGACGAAACGGTTTAGGAGCTGATGGAAAAGAATTGAGAGATCAAGATGCTATACTAGCAAGCTTAAGAAAACCATCATGGGATCGTTTGTTTCATTTATATGATGGAATTAAACTAGGTTTGCCACTAAGCAAAGTTTATGAAGCAACTAAAATTGATTTTTGGTTCTTAAAGCAAATTGAAGAGTTAATAGCTCTAGAGCGAGAAATATCTAAATATCAAATTCAAAACTTGCCTAAGGACTTGTTATTAGAAGCAAAGCAAAAAGGGTATGGTGACCGTCAAATTGCTCATCTGGTTGGATGTTGGGAGAGCCAGATTCATGAAGCCAGAAAAGAGCATAACATCAATAGAGTTTATAAATTAGTTGATACCTGTGCTGCTGAGTTTGAGGCACAAACCCCATACTATTATTCAACATTTGAAGAAGAGAACGAGAGTGTCAAAACGGATAAGAAGAAAATAATTGTACTAGGTGCTGGACCAAACAGAATAGGACAGGGAATTGAATTTGATTATTCTTGTGTTCATGGGGTTTTAGCAGGGAAAGAATGTGGTTATGAAACCATTATGATTAACTGTAATCCCGAAACAGTATCTACTGATTTTGACACTGCTGATAAATTATACTTTGAACCTGTGTTTTGGGAGCATATTTATGATATTATTCAGCATGAGCAGCCAGAGGGAGTTATCGTTCAGTTGGGTGGTCAAACAGCGCTTAAATTGGCTGAAAAATTAGATAAATATGGAATTCCAATTTTAGGAACCTCCTACCAGGCTCTTGATTTAGCAGAGGATAGAGGTAGTTTCTCAACCTTGCTAAAAGAAAACGATGTTTTATACCCTAAGTTTGGTGTTGTTGAAACAGCGGATGAAGCGTTGGAATTGTCTAAGCAATTAACATTTCCATTATTAGTTCGCCCTTCTTATGTTTTAGGAGGTCAAGGAATGAAAATTGTTATCAATGAAGAGGAATTGGAACATCATGTTGTAGAATTGTTGAAAGATATACCAGGCAATAAAATTCTTTTAGACCATTATTTGGATGGTGCTATTGAGGCTGAAGCTGATGCAATTTGCGATGGAGAAGATGTTTATGTAATTGGTATAATGCAACACATAGAGCCTGCTGGAATTCATTCAGGTGATTCTTATGCAGTACTACCTCCATATAATTTAGGAGATTTAATTATTGAGCAAATTGAAGAAATCACGCACAAAATTGCATTGGCGCTAAAAACAAAAGGACTGATTAACATGCAATTTGCTATTAAAGATGATAAGGTATACGTTATAGAGGCAAATCCAAGAGCTTCTAGAACTGTTCCTTTCATTGCAAAAGCATACCAAGAACCTTATGTGAATTATGCTGCAAAAGTAATGTTAGGGGCAAAAAAGGTTAAAGATTTTAAATTCAATCCAGTAAAGAAAGGATATGCCATAAAAGAGCCTGTGTTCTCCTTCTCTAAATTTCCTAACGTAAATAAAGAGTTGGGTCCTGAAATGAAATCTACTGGAGAGTCAATTTATTTTATTGATGATTTAAAAGACCCATACTTCAAAAAGGTATATAGTGAGAGAAACTTGTACTTAAGTAGATAAAAAATGTTAATGTTTTAATTTGAAAAGCGGTTGGATAAAGTCTCTAATCGCTTTTTTATATATTTAACCTATGATTGAACTTGGTTATGTTGGTGTTCTTAGGACGATTATAATTATAGTCTTAGTTTATTATGTTGTTCGTTTTTTGTTGCGATGGTGGGTTAAGATAAAGGTTGCTGATATACATAAGCGTCAGCAAAATTCTGTTTCAGAAGAAGAGGCTGACTTTAAGCGCAATGAAAAGGGAAAAGTGCATATTAAACAAACTAAATCATCAGGGCGTGAATCATCAAGTGGAGACTATATTGATTATGAAGAGGTTGACTAACATTTATTCCTAAATGTCATTTGATGGGTATAATCATTAAACAGGGCTTAAAAACATCTATAGCATCTTATCTTGGATTTGCAGTTGGAGCTTTTAATAATATATATCTGTTTCCAAAATTTATTGGGCCTGAAGGTATTGGATTATTAAATCTAATTAACGCTTCGGCGTTGCTTTTTCTCCCCGTCTTAAATTTAGGATTTGTCACTTCTATATCTAAGTTTTATCCAAAGTTTAGAGACAAACCATACTTTACTTCATTTCTTGGTTATGCGTTAGTTTTACCTCTTATCTCATTTCTGATATTTGTTTTTGTTTGGCCGTTTACTCAAGGAATCTTTGAATTCATTTTTAAGTCTAAGTCACAAATTGTTTTTGAAAATATTTTTTGGGTACTTCCCTTAATTGGCTTACTATTAGTTTTTGGATTGTTTGAGGCTTTTTCGAGAGCTAATTATAAGGTAGCAATCCCCAATCTAATAAGGAGTGTGTATTGGCGAGTTTTGATGGGTATAATTGTTGTTTTAATCGCTTCAGGATTTATTCGTTATGACTACTTAGTACCTTTATTGGTCTTTTCATGGTTTGTTATGCTTGTTTTTTTAATCATTTATACGTTAAAAGTAACCCGGTTAAAATTCAGTTTAAACGCTTCTTTTAGGCATTCTCAGGAAATTAGAAAATTTAACTCATTCTCTGGATATGTTATTTTGTTGGCTACGGGTGGGGTTTTAATTCAAAAAATAGATCAATTAATGGTTGGTGGATATTTAGGTACAGAATCTGCAGGTGTGCTAACTCTTTCAATGTACTTTGCAACTTTAATTGAAATTCCTCGCCGTTCAATAATGCAAATTATTCAGCCTGTTCTTGCTGATTCATTTCATCAAAATGACATGAAAAATGTTGATGAAATGTATAAAAAATCATCTCTTAATTTATTTTTGATAGGAGGTGTTTTATTCTTACTTGTTTGGATAAATGTATTTGATATATATGAAATTATCCCAAGAAAAGAAGAGTTTAAAGGCGGCATATATGTTGTTTTCTTTTATGGATTAGCCAGAGTTATAGATATGGGTATGGGGTGTAATAATGAAATATTAGTATATTCAAAACATTACAAGGCTAATTTGCCAATGCAGCTGGCTCTTGTTGCGATAGTTGTAGTAACCAATTGGGCTCTTATTCCCCGATTTGACATAACAGGAGCTGCTTTGGCAACATGTATATCAGTTTTTACTTACAACATAATTAGATTTGTATATCTATGGAAAAAAATTGGAATGCAACCTTTTTCTAAATCTACACTTCAAATTTTATTTATTTTAAGTATTGCGTTTATTATTGGTTTAAATATTAATTTCGGTTTCCATCCTATATTGAATATTATTCTTCGATCCTCAATAATTATTTTTCCTTTAGTAGCATTACTTTATTTCCTTAAAATTTCAAAAGACATAAATAGACTGCTCGATAAGGTTTTCAAACAAATATTTATTAATTAAATCGGTAGTATATTTATGTTCATTTTACAAATGCTTTTCATTTTTAAAAATATACCAAATAAACTATGAGCTTCGATTACAAAAAAATAATCCCTCATTTAGTTGCTATAGGGGTATTTACTTTAATTGTATTTACTTACTTCAAACCTTATTTTGAAGGTTATGTTTTGCATCAAGGCGATGTAAAGCATTGGAAGGGGATGGCGAAAGAAGTTCAAGATCATAGGTATTCAGAAAATGAAGATCCAAAATGGACAAATTCGATGTTTGGTGGAATGCCTGCTTACCAAATTACTAATGAGGATAACTCTAATAAGTTAAAATGGATTCATAAAATCTCATCATTTAACATGAAGAGTGGTTTCGGGAATATGCTCGTTGCATTCCTTGGATTTTATATTTTATTGGTAATGTTGGGAGTTAATCCATGGTTGTCAATAGCAGGGGGAATTGCTTTTGGTCTTTCTACTTATAATATAATAATTTTATCTGCAGGCCATAACACAAAACTAGGGGCAATTGGATGGATGCCAGCGGTACTTGGAGCGGTACTTTTTATTTATAAAACAGAGAAAAAAGAATTGCTAGGGCTTTTGTTGTTAGCATTGTTTATGGGGCTTGAACTTAATTCTAATCATGTTCAAATCACCTACTATTTAGGAGGTTTAGTAGGAATTGTAATTGTTCACAGATTAATAGAATCAATTCTTAAATCTCAACTTGGAGCTTTTTCAAGAAAGACTGGAATTGTTGTTATTGGGATGCTTATAGGTGTTATGTGTAATTTTGGATTACTCTACAATACGTATAAATATTCAAAGCAAACTATAAGGGGAAAGTCAGAATTAATTTTTCAAAAGGATAAAGAAAAGGAGGCAGAAGCAAAGAAAAGTAAAGGTAGAAATGGTTTAGATTTTGATTACATTACAAACTGGAGTTTAGGAATTGAAGAAACTGCCAGTGTTTTTATTGCGAATGTAAAAGGAGGAGCTTCAAATGAATTTTTGAGAAGTCTAGAAGGTGTAAAAGACTCAAAAGAGATTAGAAAGTTAAAGGCTAGTGTTAGTAAATACTATCAGCAAAATAGTTCGGAAATTAATAATGGTGGATACATTAAAAGCTATTGGGGAGATCAACCATTTACTTCAGGCCCCATATATATGGGGGTAACAGTATTTCTTTTATTTATTCTTGGACTTGTAATAGATAAGGGATACTTAAGATGGACCGCAATTGCTGCAACTATTATTTTTATTATGCTAGCTTGGGGTAAGAATTTCGAAGGGTTTAATAGGTGGGTAGTTGCTAACCTTCCAATGTATAATAAGTTTAGAGCAGTTTCAATGACAATGGTAGCTGTTCAACTATTATTACCATTAATCGGATTTTGGGGACTACATTTATTAATTAAGAAAAGAGATGAAATCAATATCAAGACTGTAATTATTCCTGTTGCTTCAGTTGCAGGGTTATTAGTGCTGTTTTTCATTGCGCCAGAATCGTGGTTCTCATTTACTTCTGCTGCGGAGGCTTCAAAAATGGACGCGGCGTCTGGGAATTCAGGGTTCTTAGATGTAATGGATTTAGTACAAGATTACAGAGTTGATTTTTTCAAAGCTGAAGTTCAAAGAGCTTTGATGTATGTAGTGTTGATTGGTGCAGTTGTAATCGGTTTTGTTAAAGTTAAGTTCGATGCCAAAATATTAATGGCAGCGATTGGAAGTTCTTGTTTTAGCTGATCTTTGGACTGCCGATTTAGAGTTTCAAAATAACGATAAAGACAAAGAGCTCAAAGAGATATAAGAAATGGGTGAAAGAGAAAAGAAACTCAGTTGCTTATAAGGCGGAAAAAGCTGATTTATTTATTGCTGATAATGAGTTTAGCATAAATGGAAAAGAATATAAGGATAAGTATACTGAGGCTGAAAATACTCTGAAAGATTACAAGAAAAGTGAAGGTAAAAAGACCTCCCTTAAATCGTATGAAAAAGAAGAGTTGAGATTTAAGGTAATCAGAGATAATTCACACTATAGAGTGTTTACTTTAGGAAATCCTTTTAATGATGCAAGTGTGTCATACTTCCATAAGTCTGTAGGTGGTTATCATGCTGCGAAATTGATGAGGTACCAGGAATTAATTGAAAATGCAATCCATAAAGAAATGGGAGTGATTCAAAGTTCATTTGGCTCTAGGGATATAGATGTTATTGAAAATAGCATGATAAATACTCCTGTTTTAAATATGTTAAACACAAAGTATGTTGTTTACAATCGGGACGCACCCCCATTGGTCAACAAACATGCAAATGGCTTTGCATGGTCGGTTAAGGAAATAATTTTTGTAGATAGTCCAAATGAAGAAATAGAAAAAGTAGGAGGTATCAATACTAAAAGCCAGGCATTAGTTGACAAGCGTTTTCAAAAACAATTGGCGTCAGTATCAAATTTTGGTAATGATACAGCAATTGTTCAGTTGTTAGGTGTTAAATCAAACGAATTAAATTATAACTTCCAATCTCAAGGAGATCAAGTTTTAATTTTCTCAGATATTTATTATGCTGATGGTTGGAATGCTTATATTGATGATAAACCTGTTGATCATTTTAGAGCAAATTATGTATTAAGAGGACTTTTTGTTCCCTCCGGGAATCACAAAATTTCTTTTAAATTTGAACCTAAAAGTGTGGCTATTGGAAAGGTTGTGAATACTGTTTTCTCTTTGTTTGTTATTCTCGGACTTGCATTTTTTGCCTACAAGGAAATCAAATCAAACGCATCTGAAGAAATCGTGGATACTGAATAAGCATGGTATCAATTGTAGTTGCTACATATAACCGTTGCGATTTTCTTGAGGACTGCATTAAGAGTTACGAAGAACAGAATTGCGATAAATCGTTATTTGAGGTATTAATTATAGACAATAATTCAACCGATGATACCGAAATGGTTTCAAAGGAGGTTATAGAAAAATATCCAGAATTGGATATTCGTTATATGATTGAAACCAATCAAGGATTATCTTATGGAAGAAATCGAGGGATTAAAGAATCAAAGTACGATTTGATTCACTTCTTTGATGATGATGCTGTTGCCACTTCTAACTATATATCTACCATTATTGATACGTTTGAAAGATATCCGAAAGCAAAAGCAGCAGGAGGGAAAATCCTTTTAAACTACTTCGAAGGTCGCCCAAGTTGGGCTAGCGTTTATATGGAGTCTATTTTTGGACTATTTGATATTGGAGATACTGAAATGGAGTTTCCAAGAAAGAATTACCCCCGGGGTTCAAACATGACTTTTAAACGTGAACTTTTTGATGAAGTAGGTGGCTTTGACGTAAGTTTAGGTCGAAAGGGTAAAATCATGCTGGGGGGTGAGGAAAAGGAGATGTTTCAAAGAGTTTATGAATTTGGAGCTTCTGTTATTTACAATCCACTCATAGTGTGTTATCATGCTGTTCCGGAATCAAGAACACGAATTGATTTTATGAGAAATCAAGTTGTAGGAATTGGTGTGTCAGAGAATATCCGGATTAATAATTCAGCTCTTAAATATAAAATCAAACGCCATTTAATGGAAGGAGTAAAATGGTGTGCAACTTTTCTACTGTTCGCTAAATACTTATTTGTAGAATTTAACTGGGCAAAAGCTTCTTTGATTGTCAGATTCAGATGGTGGATTACAAAAGGGATACTGCAAGGGCCAACAAAAGCCTAGTGAAGTTTAACTTACATGTATTGTCTTGAGCTTTCAAAAGTGTTTGAAAACAATAAGAAAGAAACTGTTAACAGACTTATGATTCTCATTTTTTTATATTAATGAGATCTTATTTTCGAGTCTATGTAATTAAAAATATTTGGTGAAAAATATGATTTAGAATACGGATTTCTAAAATCGAAAGAAATCCCTTGAACAAAAGTATTCTCTATATTTTTCTATTTAATTCATAACTGATATTTTTAACCAGTTACTAATTAATTTTCTGAATTAGAAAAAGAAATATAGGTATGATAGACGCGATTGTAAAAGCCAAGCTTAAAAAGGATTTCAAAAAGGAAAATCACCCTTATGGTGACTTTATCAAGTTACGTAAGGGGGAGAACCTTCCTGAGCCGACTAAAGGTGCAATTGTTGTTGGGCCAATACGTATGTCTGTTGAGGCTCATTTATTTGAAGGGTTAATTGGCTATTTATTTCGATTAAAAAGATATAAGGTTTACGCTTTACTTTGTGGTAAAAAGTTAAGTGCATGTGAGTCTAAACCGTTAGATTCCAAATTAGGTTTTCTAAAGTGTTCAACTTGTTTAGCAAAACAAGAGGCTTTTTGTGAAACGTTCGGGATCGAGCCCTTATGGTTAAATGATTATATAAGCAAAGAAGAGGATGCCAAAATTGAAAATGCCGTTGATGGCTTTTCAATAGGCAATATGCTATTTGAAGGGATAGATTTATCGTTGAGTATCGAGTCTGGAATAATGAGAGTATTGAAAACGAGTCAGCTTACTACTTCTGAAAATAAATATATCAAACAGTTTGGAAGGTCAGCAGCCCAAACATTCACAGCTTCAAAGAATATTTTAAATGCGATCAAACCAAAAAGCGTAATCATGTCTCATGGAACATATGCCACTTGGGGTAGTTTACAGCAGGCGTGTGAAGTTACTGAGACCCATACTGCAGTTTGGGGAAGAGGATATGTAGGAAAAGGAAATGTTATGGCTGCTCATAATAAATCCTACTTGTTTCAAAATACGTTGGAGTCCATCGATAATTTTAAGGATTTAGAATTATCTGAAGAGCAAACAAAGAAAATTCAAGATTATTTCTACAATAAAAGGAATCCAAATAAAAAGGTTGATTATGTAAACTATTATTCAACTAATGATACCTTAAAGGAATATGCTAATATTTTTGAAATCCTTAATATTTCAAAAGAAAAGCCATTGATAGGCATGTTTCCAAACATACCTTGGGACGGGCAAGCTTTTAGTAGCAGTGAGCTTTTCCCCACAATCAGAGAGTTCATTACCGAATCTATAGAGTGGGTAAAAGGACAGGACGTAAATATTGTTATTCGTGCTCATCCAGCAGAACATCATGTAAGATCAGATGGTCAAGTTGAGACATTTAAAGATGTCTTATTTGAGCTTTACCCTGAGTTACCTGATAATGTTCATTTCTTGGATGCAGATAGTGATATTTCAAGTTATTTAATTGAAAAGGATGTTTGTGTGGCTTTACTTTATGCTGGGACAATTGGTCTAGAGTTTTCCATGAATCATACACCTGTTATTCAGGCTGGAAAAAACTTTAATTCAAATAAAGGATTCATTTTCGAGCCAGAAAGTAAAGAGCACTTTGGAGAGCTTTTAGATATGGCAACTAGAGTAGGGTTAGATTATTCTGAAGAAATGTATCAGAACTGTCTTAAATACGCTTATCATTGGATTTACAGAAGACATTTCCCTGAAACGGTTGTGAACTTTGAAGGTGCTCAAGTTTATAAAAGTTATAACTTAAAAAACTCATCAGACTTATTGAATGACCCTTCTATGACTCGCTTCATTCAATGTGTTGAGAAAAAAGAAGATTTTGTTTTTGGTTAAGCTTTGATGAAATCAGAAACCTTCTTTTTAAGTGCATTGGCAATAGGTTTGATGTCAACAGGATTAGGAGCGGGGTTTTCCCAATCGATATCTAGTGGTTTAATGTCTTTCTCACTATAAATATTTAAAAATCTCCTTGCGTAGTCTTTAATAGACTTACTTGTGTGAGGAAAATGCTCTGGTCCGATTACGTTAAATAGCTCTATTAAGCCTTCGAATCTATCGTTTAGAGAAGCTTTTGTAGTGTAGCCTGAATTTACAAAATATACCGGAGTACCTAAGGCTAAGCAAGGTAAAGCGCAATGGATACGTGATGTTATAACCAACTTTGCTTGTGCATATCGATCGATTAGATCAGAAGCGTCTTGAAATCGAGTTTCTCTGTTAGCATCTAAGTTATATCTTCGTTGTTCAATTATTTCAACTTGATTAAGATACTTTTTTGGTACTATTTTTTTTGTGTAATAATCCCTGTAGCCTTTTGTGAAATTTCTTCTAAAGGGATCAACCAGAAGAATCTTGTTATTTCTTTCAGTGAATTTATTTTCCAACGTAAGAGTTAAACATTGCGATAAATAAGCTTTAACTCCAATACTTTCAAATAGTCTTTTTGTCCCTAAATCTCTGCATCCTATCGGCTCATGTTTTTTATAGTAATCAAGGAATTTTGTGTGTATTAATTTTTTATCACTCCCATTGCTATTCGTAACATGAAAAGAAATAAAAAGAGGATTAATGGATGGGCTAGGAGGCCATTGATTGGGTTCTTCCATGAACCAACCATTACATATGAGCTTTACTGGATCATTTAATTTTAATTCTTTCATCCCTTCACGATCGATATATTCATCAATTCTGGGAAGCAAACGCGCAGCAGCGACACTTTGAATTTCGTCACCAATATTTATACTTCCTGGATATGCTATGACACCTAATTTCATATTATTAATTGGTCCAATCAAAAATAAATTTTTCGTTATTTACAATACCTTCCGTAATCAAATTAATACCGCTTAGTTTTTCAGGAAATTCCTTAGGGATAGTATATTTCCCATTTTGTATTTCTAGAGCCTCAAAAGGAATGGCCTCTCTAAAAAACCTGTAAAACATGTATTTTTTGGCTATTTTAATGTCTGGTTTAAATGGGCTTTTTCCAGTAGCTAAATCCTTTATATGTTGAAAGTATTCCTGTTTGGATTTTGGATCTATTGTAAAATTCTTATTGGAGTAATGGCTATTTCCTCCAGAGGTTAAAACAGGAATGTTTTTTAAAGCCATTTCTATGCAAACGGTTGAAAGGTGAATGATTCCAAAATCGATAATGTTGTAAATGTAAAAAGGGCGTATATTGGCCTTTTCACTTACAAATAATAAGTGGTCAGGTAGATTATCAGGAATAAAGTTTTTCACCCTAAATTTGTCCGGAACCTTATGATACACTTCCGCGGGATGTGCTTTCAAAATTACATATAGGTTCGGGATCTTCTTGAGGTGTTCAATAGTTTCAACTAACCATTCCTCCATACTATCGAATGGGCATTCATTGGCGTGCGCATAGGCATCCCATGAAATATTAGTGTAAAGACAAGCTATTTTCGCATTTGTATTTTTTGCCTTTTTCACAAAATCATCAATTATTGTATAATCGGAGTTTTCAGAAAAGAGTTGGATGTTGTCATTTTTTTGATCCTCTCGAGATTCTATATAATTATTTAGAATATTTAATTCTTCATTATTAAGTTCTCTATTTTCAAAAGAAGGCCATTCAGCAATAGGAAAGGGAGCATTTCGCTCATTATGGTAAAATCTTAAAGTGTTTTTCCTGTAACTACCATTGTATACATCGACATTGATCCCATTCATCCTAGCCACATCATAAAGTACTCCCCATGAGATATAGATGGCGTGTGAAGTGACAATTTTATTAGGTTTTTCTTTATCGATTATATTTTGAAATCCATCAGCAATTACGCAACCCGTATAGATAAAATCGCGAACCCATTTCACAAAGTTTTTATTATCCCAAAGAGGAAAGGGTGAAAGGAAGAATCTAATTGATGAAGCAACAGCATATTGACCTATTTTAATATTGTTATATTCAAATTCTCCAAGTTTTTCAACTGGAGTTTTCTCAATGGTTCTTTTTATCTGGTCTTTATTTATGTATGGATTGTATTTGGAAAGTTGATAAACAGCTAATTTGTTTTTAAAGTAGAATAACTTACCAAACCAATAATATATCTTGAATTTATACTTAGGTTGATCGTGTAAAAAATCAATAGCACCATGAGACAAATCATATTGAAGGAATGCAACGTCAGCTCCTTTTTTTTCGCAAGCAGCGGCGATTACAGATTCTCTAAATAAATTGAGAATTGAAGAATTAAAAGGACAGAATAATATTTTTTCATTTAAGATGCCTTTATCTTCTTTTTTCGTAAGAATAGCCTTTCTAACCTTGCTTGCAAAAAAGGTTAGCTTTAAAAACTGAAATTTACTTTTAAATAAGTGGAGCATTTCACAATTAGATGTAACAATTTTATGACAAATTTAATCAATTACTTATAAAAATAAGACCTTAGTTAGAGGTATGTTTTTTGCGAAATGAAACTATCTTATCAACGTATCAATCTCTTTTTTGGTACCCTCAAAATCAATTGGATAATGATAAAAAGGCTTTTTGGATAAATATTGATTGTATTTTTAAAGGAATTAAACATTGGCATAACAAAAGTTCAATAGCGTATTTTTTAAATGCTCAAAGCCATGATATTTAAATATTTTCAAATCTAATTGAAAATAATCTTTTGAGAAGTTAGGGAAACATTCACTCAGGGTATGAGAATAAATGGCTAAAAAATAATTAATATTAATCCAAATAACTTATTCGCAGCTTTATTAAGCCTCTATATCTAATATGGCTGAATTAGCATTATTTGATGATAATACGTTTTTGTAACCAGCTATTTTAACCCAAAAAATAATCCAAATTATTAAGTTTGCTATTGATGCAATACTTCCAAGAATAGGAATAAAGCCAACTAATCCTAAAACAGCAAGTGTTATGCCTAAACCTTTGCTGAAATTCCCGTCACCCTGAAGCTCTCTTGCATTATATTCTGCTTTTATTGAGTTACAAACTTTAGGATAGAGTATAAAAGGATAAATTAAATTAAATATGGGAATAAACATCAACCAAACATTTCCAGGTTGAACCTCTCTCCTTGACTCATCTACTTGCTTTAGAGCATTTTGAAGAGTTAGTAAGAAAAAAACTAAGATTAGTATTAATACAGCTATAAAAACAAAAGCAAATAATCCACCTATTAGTGCTGAGTTTCCCATCATAATTAAATTTTTTTAAAGCTAGTTAAAATTTCATTTTAAAAATTATAAATTCTCAATTAGTTTTAAAACGAATTTAAATTTACTTGAGTTTTAAATTAATGAATTCTTAATAGCCTATTATAAATTTTTTCCAAATTGTTTTTTGATAAAATTGGTTAATGATTTGTTTATTTTAAAATTGAGTCAATCTCTTTTTTGGTATCCTCAAAATCAAATACATCTTTTATGATATCAAACTTATCAGGATTTGAAACTTTCTTGTATCCTTTTTTTGCTAGCTCAAGTTTATCTTCTTCAAAGCTCAATTCCTGAAGTAATTTCTTTAGCTGAAGAGATGTTATACATTTGCTTAGTAAAATTTCAATAGCTTCTTTTTTCGCTTGGTCAAAGTCATGAGCTTTAATTTTTTTCAACTCTAATTGAAAAGAATTTTCCGTAAACTGAGGCAAACATCCACTTTGTGCATGAGAATAAATGCTTAAAAAAATAATCAATATTAACCCAAATAACTTTTTCATCGCTTTTGTATTATCAATATGTATACCGCTATTTTAAATCTTGAACTGGGTGTTTTCGTTTAAAAACCAAATTGCCTTTGTTCCCTGCATTGTCCTCATAAGTTCCTCTTAATGTTTTACCGTCCTCAGAAATAGTAAGAATATGGTGTCCCTTAGAGCTATTCCAGCCTGGTATTTGGACGGTAACATATACTGTGTATTGAATCTGATTTCCTTTAACGATTCCTGATCCATATTCAACAAAAGGATGCCCCTGGAATTCTAAATAATGCGTCATAAAAACGGAATCTTTTTTTACCGAAAAGATAGCCGTGCAATTTGAGAAATCTGTACTACTTGAATCCGCCCAAACTCCATTGAAATTTTGAGAAAATGTAAAAAAAGGAAAAAATAAAATCAATGCGAAAAGCAACTTTTTCATAAGTCTAATGTAATAATTTATATCAAATTATTTTCAATAAGGTATTTAACTTTGTAAATACCCATAATACTAATGCTGTCCGTTATTTCTCCTTTAAAAACCATTTGAAATACTTCCTCGAAAGGTAACTTTTTTATAACTAATTCTTCTTCGGGGTCAGGGTGATTTTCAAATTCTTCTAAATCTTGTGCTAAAAATATTTCGCCATATTCGTCAGAAACAGAATTGGAAAGATGGAATGTTTGAATCCTTGTCCATTTACTCGCTTTTAAACCACATTCCTCAGACAATTCCCTTTTAGCCGTTTCAATAGCAGAAACCCCAATTGGTCCACCTCCTTCTGGAATTTCCCAAGTATACTGTTGAATTGGATATCGGTACTGTCCAACAATCCATGTATTTAAATTTTTGTCAAGAGGAATCATTCCAATCGCCCAATTTTTAAAATGAACGGATCCATAAATCCCTTTAGCACCTGATGGATTAATCACATTGGAATGGGTTACTTTAATCCAAGAGTTGTCATATTTAACCTCTTCATCAAGTTTTTGCCAGGGATTATCAGTGGATACATTCATAAAATAGTATTTATTACCTTTAAAATTAAAACAAAATTGATGAGTTTTCAGCTTGGAGATAAGGTAAGTTTCTTAAATGAGGCCTTAGATGGAATAGTTTCTAAAATTATCGACAATAAAATGGTTGAGGTAACCACGAAAGATGGTTTTGGAATTCCTGTATTAATAACGGAGTTAGTAAAAACAGGAGGAAACTCAGAAGTTCTTCCAAAGGAAAAATTTTCATCTCAAAACAAAAAGCAAAATACTTTACAGCTTAACATAAAATCAAATCTTGAAAAGAAACCTTATTTATGTTTTGTAAAGAATTCAGCAAATGATAAAGAGTTGTATATACTAAATAATACTGGTTATTCTCAGTTTTTTGTTTTGCGTATTCAAAAGGCAGGGGAATGGGTGCTTATTTATTCAGGGAAGGTAATTAAGAGAAGTTATGTTTTTGTGGGTACTTATTTGGATAAAGAATTGGATGGTTTTCGCAAAATTATTGTTGATGCAATCAATGTTGATTTTAGCTTAAAGAGGCATTTTGCTCCTAAATCAGTTGATGTCAAAATTAAAACAGCTAAGTTTTTTAAAGATTCGTTGTACACAGAAATTCCAATTTTGGAAAAGGATGCCATATTGATTGATGTTTCAGGCGAAACAATCAAAGAAGCTGAAATGCATCAAGAAATCAGAAAACCGGTTGAATCCTTCACAAAAAAGAAAATATTAAAATCGCCAAAAGTAGTTGGTAAGATTGAGCTTAAGCAAGAGAAAAGAAATAGAAGTAGAGGAGAACTTGATTTACACATTGAAAATTTAGGTGTTCAGTTCAAAGGGAAATCAAATGGTCAAATTGTTCAAATTCAACTGGATACTGCTCGAGATTTTATTGATAAATCTATACTATCAGGTAAGCGAGAGTTAATTTTGGTTCATGGTGTAGGTAATGGCACGCTAAAAAAAGAGGTGCACAAATTACTTAAATCGTATTATGGAATTCGATTTGAGCAAGGTGATGCCAGAAAATATGGTGAAGGAGCTACTTTAGTCCATTTGAAAGGTTAACTTAGGAAGAAGTTTTGGAATGAAAAAAATAATTAAGTTTATATCTTTAGTGGCAATAATAGGTTGTGCACTACTGGCCTATGTCTACTTTGGTGTTTTTGAGAAGAAGATTTTTTTAGGGGAAAATAAAACCACTTTTTTTTACATAAAATCTACTGATAAACTTTCCGACATACTTTATAATTTAGATTCTCTTGAAATCGCATCAGAGAAGTCTTTTGGTTGGGTTTCCGAGTTGAGGTCTTTTGGAGAAAACAATATTTATCCAGGTAGATATACTTTAAATTCTTCAATGACGTATTCAGATTTAGTTGTTTATTTAAGGTCTGGTCAAATAGATGAAGTTAATGTTACATTCAATAATGTAAGAACGTTAAGTCAGTTAGCTGAAAAGGTGTCCAAACAGATTGAAGCTTCCTATGATGAACTTAATAATGAGTTTAGCAACCCCGAACGTTATGGTTACGATCAAGCTACTTTTTTAGCTGTTTTTATTCCAAATACCTATAAAATGTATTGGACTGCATCAGCCAAGGATTTCGTTAAAAGAATGCTTTTTGAATATAAAAATTTTTGGAACACCAAAAGAATGGAAAAAGCCAATCAAATGGATTTAACACCAGTTGAAGTGAGTACGCTAGCTTCTATAGTACAAAGTGAACAGATGAACCATTCAGAAGAATGGCCAATAATTGCAGGGTTGTATTTTAACCGACTCCAAAAAGGGATAAAGTTACAATCAGACCCAACTGTAGTATATGCCTGGGGAGATTTTTCTATGAATAGGGTATACTATAAACACTTGAAAATTGATTCAAAATACAACACCTATAAATACAAAGGGCTACCCCCAGGGCCAATACGAATACCCGATTTAAAGGTTTTAGATGCTGTTTTAAATTATAAAAAGCATGATTATATTTTTATGTGTGCTAAGCCTGAATTTAGTGGGAAACACTCCTTTGCTGCAACTAATGAAGAGCATAAAAAAAACGCAAAAAAATATCGGACATTTTTAAATAAGAATAAGGTTCATTAAATGAACTATTTTTGCGTGATTGAATTATTTTTTGGAAGAGTGTTTAAGGAAAACAATTTTTTTATAAAAACTAAGTTTTAGGGGATAATTGCTATCTTTCAAATTATGCGTTTTTTAGGACTTCTAGTAAGCTTTTTATTGAGTTTTTCAAGCATAGCTCAGATAGGCGGTAAATCTACCTATCAGTTTCTCAACATCATTTCCTCTGCTAAAATAGCTTCGCTTGGTGGTTATACAATTGCAGTACCCGATGGCGATATTGAGATGGCTTACTTTAATCCTGCATTAATAGATTCTTCTTTGCATCAAGAGCTAAATTTGAACTATGTGAATTATTTTTCGGACATCAACTATGGTTTTGCTGGATATGCCTATCGCTTAAAAAAAATTGGTGTATTTACCACTTCTATTAAATACATAAATTATGGAGAATTCTTGCTAACTGATGAAACCAGTGCAATTAATGGAGAATTCTCAAGTAGTGAAACAGCTTTGAATATAGGATGGTCAAATGCCTATAAATACGGTTTGAAATATGGTGTTAATCTTAAGTTTGTAATGTCTAATTTCTATGATTATACATCTACAGGAATTTTAGTAGATATTGCTGGTACCTGGAGCAAGCCTGAAAAAGGAATCATAGTAGGCATGGTTGTAAAGAATATGGGCTCTCAAATTACTACGTATACACCCAATAACTTTGAGCCTATGCCGTTTGAAATTCAGGCTGGAGTTTCAAAAAAATTACAACATGCTCCTTTTCGGTTTAGTGCAAACTTCCACAATTTGCAGGTGTTTGATTTTTATTACGACAGTCCCAATGAAATAGAATCTTCTAGCCTATTTGGAGGAGATGTGATTGAGGAAGATAAATCACATTTAGCAGAGATTATTTTTCGTCATTTTACAATTGGAACAGAGCTACTACTGAGTGAAAATTTTAATTTAAGAATTGGTTATAATCACCAAAGGAGAAGTGAATTAAAGTTGAGAGAAGGTTCCAAAGCGGGTGCAGTCGGTTTTAATTTTGGAATAGGTGTTCATATCAAGAAATTTAAAATCGATTATGGGAGGAGTATATACTCTTTAGCGGGAACAACCAATCATTTATCGATTTCTACCAATTTTTCTGAGTATATTTCGAAAAAGGATAAAAAGGATAAAAAGTAGCTAAAGGGAGAATGAAAAAAATTACAATCGCAATAGATGGTTTTTCGTCCTGCGGAAAAAGTACACTGGCAAAGGAGTTGGCCAAAAGATTATCCTATTCTTATGTCGATACGGGAGCTATGTTTAGGGCGGTTGCACTATATTGTTTACGAAATGGGTTAATCAAAGAGGATGGAACAAAGGTGTATAAAATACGTGAGTTCTTGGATGAATTTCAGGTTGGGTTTGAATTTAATGAAAATAAAGGCTACGGAGAGGTAACCTTAAATGGTGAGAATGTTGAAGAAGAAATAAGAAGCTTAACTATTTCAAGAATTGTCACAAAAATATCGGGTATAAAAGAAGTACGCGAAAAGCTTTTGATAATTCAAAAAAAAATAGGTTCAGATAAAGGTGTTGTTTTGGATGGAAGAGATATTGGAACCGTTGTTTTTCCCGATGCTGAGTTGAAAATTTTCATGACCGCTGAAACAACCATCAGAGCAGAACGCAGACTTAATGAATTAAAAGGGAAAGGTCATAAAGTAACCCTCGAACAGGTAGAGGACAATCTAAGGTTAAGAGATCATGATGATACTACAAGAGAGGAGAGTCCTTTGAAGCAAGCAGAAGATGCTGTCGTAATTGATAATACCAACCTTACTAGGCGCGATCAATTATCTATGATTGTAGCATTGGCTAAAGAAAGAATGGTTGATGAAGAAATTATTGATTAACATAGACCTTTTATTCGAGGTGTTTTTTATTTCAAAATCAAAAAACAAGTCGTTGGATAGAAGAATGAAAACCAGAAAGCTAAAAAAATTACAAACAGGTTTATTATTCTCACTTTATTAGTATAACTTCCCCTGCCAAATCAAATAAATTTTAATAACTTTTTATTGATTAGAGCGTAATAATGGGAAACATTCTGGTTGCAGTATGTTGATGAGTTTTATTTATGAGTAAACCTATTTTTGCAAAAACAATACTGTTCATAGCTTTTTTGTTTGCTATATCCTATGCCCATGGGCAGGATTCTTTTGCATCCAAAGAGGTGAAACCGTCCTTGGGCCTTGGTGTTGGTGTTTTTAATTATTACGGTGATGTAAATAGTATTGGAAATCACTCCTCCTTAATGAACCAGTTTGCTTATGAGTTTCATGTAGATCGAAAATTAAGCGATTATTCAGATTTAGGGTTTAGTTTTTTAACAGGGACAATAATTGGTAATGAACGATCACCGGATAGGAACTTAAATTTCAGGACAGATATATATTCAATTTCCGTTTACGGTAGTTTTAACCTAGATTACATACTCAACTGGTCAGACGTTATTAACCCTTATGTAACAATAGGTTTTGAAAGTTTTGAATACAATAACAAAGGAGATTTAGTAGATGCTAATGGTTCTTTGTATTACTATTGGAATGACGGAACCATTCGAACTATCCCTCAAAATTCTCCCTTATCGAATCAAGCAAGTTTGATGCAAAGAGATTACAAATATGAAACAGATTTAAGAGCAGCCGATTTAGACGGTTTTGGGAAGTACCCTCAACTTGCTATTGCTATTCCGATTGGATTAGGAGTAAATTTAAATGTGTCCGATCGACTTTCCTTTAAAGTAAATTCAACATTTCATTACACGTTTACCGATTTAATTGATAATGTAAGTAAAGATGGGACAGGTATTCGGAAAGGAAATAGTCTTAATGATTATTTTACTTATAACTCAATTTCATTGCATTATGATTTATTAAGTTCACCACCCAAGAATTCATCCAAGGATTTTTCTTTTCCTGATTATTTTAATGTTGAGATAGAAGATGAAGATGGTGATGGTGTTTTCGATGCAATTGACATATGTCAGTTTACTCCACCTGGAGTAGAGGTTGATGAGGATGGTTGTCCATTAGATGATGATCAAGACGGGGTTCCAAATTATATGGATCAAGAAAGTTCAACATCAGACACCTCGTTTGTAAATGCTCAAGGAAAAACACTCACAGATGAAGACTTTTATCAGCAATACCTGCAATATCTTGATTCAGTAGAAATTCCAATTGAAATTTTATACCGCATTGCAGGAAATCCAAAAAAAATAGGAAGTTTCAGAATATTATTAGGAGAGTTTTCAGGTGAAATTTCGGAGCGATTAGCTAAAATATTCCTTTCAGAAGGAGATGTGATTGGTGTAGTAAATCGAGAAGGTAAAACTGCCTTCCTAACAAAAAAATATGGTGATTTAGGCAGTGCAGAGAAAAGACGAGATGAGCTTTTGAAGAGAGGGTTTCCACAAGCAACAATAGTAATTTGGAATGGAAATAATTATTTCACTTTGTATCAATGGGATTTGCTTGCAAAAAAAGAATTAGAAGAGCGATTTAAAGATTTTTATCAGAATAAAAAGAAACTTGAAGGTATGTTTGCTTTAAAATTGGGGGAGACACCTGCTGATGCAAGAATTCAAGAAAAAGCAAAGTTTTTTGAATATGAAGATGTGGTTGTTTTAGATGGTGATAGTGGCAAAAACCGATTATGTAATTGGGCCATTTATAAATCAGGTAGAGGCAAAGCAATATTTGCAAGAGGTAGATAGAGAAAAATACCCTAATGCTGAAATCATTACCGTTAAAAAAGGAAAGTCTGAGTCAGTAGGTATAGCCGTGAAAGATACAGAGCCTATTCGTCCAGTTGGTCCCGATAGTTGGAATAAAACAAGAAGTAAGCCCGAAGAAACAGAAAAAAAAGTTTTGGATAAGCTTGAAGGTAGTTTAGTAATTGATTTTGGTAAAATAGCTGATCTTGAAATCAAAAATGTAGTTAATAAAATTAAATCTCAAGTTGAAGTAGCGCAAGTAAAAGATTCTTCTGGAGTGACAAAAATGATTACTAAGAAGCCCCAATCAGATTCTTATGTAAAAACATCAGTAGATAATTTCCAGAAACAAGGTGTTCCTGCTGAGGTAAAGAGAGTTGAGAATGGGTGAATTGGTTCCTGTTGACTTGAATGAACTTGTGAAAAAAGAATTGCCTGAAAAAAATATCACCTTCAAATCCAGCAGTAGTTTCAAATGAAGAAAATCTTGATTCCATTATTAATGCAGAGATGTACAAAGAGGAAAAAGTCAACTCAGGATTATACGATAAATGGCAAGATGTTTTATCAAGAGTTAATGGTTCTTTTGTCATTGATTTTGGAAAGTCTGATGATAAAAAGATAGAAGAAATTAAGAAAGAAATTGAATCCACTATGGAGGTAGTTGAAATAACAACAATAAATGGAGAAAAGAAATTAATTACATCTCAACCTCTAGTGAAATCGGATGCTGAGGCAACCATTAAATCTCTAGAGAAGAAAGGGATTGAGGCAATATTGGTTCAAGTTAGAGATGGTGAATTAATTCCCGCTTCAAGCTTAGAGGATTTAAAATCAGTTGATGCATCTAATGACGTAAATTCAAAAGGAAAATACGATGATTATGAAAATAATTATGTTGTCAAGATTGGTACAATAAATGAAAAAACATCTTTAGCAGAAAGAGATAAATTAATAAATGCACCAAACACTATTAAAATTAAAAAGACTAATGGTTCAATTGATGTCATTTCTGAAAAAATAAGTAAGGATGAAGAAAACGCCTATGAAAATAAATCAGATTATGTCTCTTTAGGTTTTGACAGTGCAAAAGTCGCCTACTTTAAAGATGGTAAAGTTGAAGTAATTAGAAAAGAAGAACTCGAAGGAAAATATACTGTAAGTATGGGGTCATTTAAAACTAATGTAACAAACGATCAGGTAAATAATATTCTAAGTCTGCCTGATATTGAAAGTGTTGAAACCCATAATCCAGAAATGACAACCTATGTATTGGGTACGTATGACTCTCCCGAGGAAGCTAAAAAAAGTGTAGAAGATTTAGTTAAAAAAGGATTGGAGCCTGCAATTGTGAAAATTAAAAATGGAAAAATTAAAGAAGTTAAGTTGGATTTAGTTTTTGATGATCTTTCTATTAAAAATTTAACAGATTTAAAGGAACAAACCAAACAAGTAAAAACAGATGAAGTAGTTTTTAGAGTTCAGTTGGGTGCCTACAAAGAGAAAATTGATATGAATATTTTCCAGGGAGTAAATACTTTATCGTTTCCAGCATCTGGAGGAATCACAAAATATGTTACCGGTTCTTTTATTACCTATCAGCAAGCCTATATTCACAAGATTGACATGCGAAAAATGGGCTTCACAGGAAGTTTTGTTGTTGCTTATAAAGATGGTAAAAGAATAAAAGTGACCGATTTAGTAAATCAGGACAAATATCAAAAAGTCAAGGAATCTGTTTCACCAATTGAACAAGAGCTCAAAAAGGTAGTTGATACACCAACAGAAGATAGAACAAAAAGTGAGAAATCGGACGTTTCATTCAAGGTTCAAATAGGCGCTTATAAAGGAGAAGAAATGGCAGATAAGTTGGCTGAGTTTTCCAATCTTGAAATGGAAGTATATGGACAATACAAACGATACATTTCTGGTGATTTTGATACATATGCTGAGGCTGATGAGTATAAAAAAGAAATTATTTCGAAAGGTTTCAATGAAGCGTATGTTGTTGCTTATAACAACGGTGAAAGAGTTGAAACGCCAGGGGCTAAGTCAAATGTTATTACTCAAAATGACCTAGTAAATAAACCTAAAGATACTTTAGATGTTCAAGTGAAAATTGAAGAATATGAACTAAACAAAGTGTCTATTATGGTTCAGGTTGGATTATTCCGAGGGGAAATTCCTCTAGAATTTAAAGATCAGTATGCAAAATTACCTGACCTTACAAAGCAGGTAACCAACCATGGGGTAATTCGATACATGACAGGAAGTTTTAAAAATGTATCTGAGGCTGCAGCTTACAAGGAAGAGTTAATTAATCAAGGCTTCCCAGATGCATTTTTAGTTGCTTATTATTCTAATGAGAGAGTAACGATGCAAGAAATTGTTGAAATTCTCAAAAAAGCTAAATAAGCAAGAGAGCATTTAATTATTTCAAATATTGCTTTGGTAGGAACCAAGGGAGTTTTTAATCGATTACTATCTTCACGAAGATAAATTCAATACCACTAACTTTTAATGCAGTTGGTCCTATTTTCATAGGTTTGGGTTTGCTTGTAACAATTCCCATTTTCTTAGCAATTTGTTATTCTGTTTTTAATACAATGGTTGAGGTCCATATTGGAGAGGAGGATAATCAATTTTATGGAGGGGATATAATTGATGTTTGATTTCTTTAAAGTATTCTTAAACACAATAAAGATTAAAATACATTTACCTATCAATTTTTCATATTTCCTATTTCCCAAACCAAGAAAATTTATAGTTTTACAGAGAACTAAAAAACAACGAATAATGAATTGGTATTTAGAAGTTTTAAGAAAATATGCTACTTTCTCAGGAAGAGCAAGAAGAAAAGAGTACTGGATGTTTACATTGGTACATATTTTAATTGCTATTGTTTTAATGGCTAGCTCAGCTTTAATAGGTCCTGTAGGTGGAGTGTTATATATGCTTTATATGCTAGGAATGATTGTTCCGAGTATAGCATTAACAGTTAGAAGATTGCAGGATCAAGACAAAGAGTGGCCATGGATTTTTGTGTCTTTTATTCCAATTATTGGCGGAATATGGATGATAATTTTAATGGCAACAGAAGGAACAAAAGGAGAAAACAGATTCGGAACAGACCCAAAAGAAAATTCTGTTGGAGAAGACGTTCTTGATGCGGTTTAAAGGAAGTCAAATACAACAGGGGAAATTTCCCCTGTTGTATTAATTTTTATTTCAACAGATTTCACAATCATCTGATTGATCTTGAATAGCAATTTTTTTGATTTCTTTTTCGAGTTCAAAGATTTCATCTTTGAGTTCTAATTTTTCCATAAATTCTGCACTTTTCAATTTTTCTTTTAATCTATTCATCTTATTTATTAATAGATTTCTTTTTTCGAGAGGATTCATGACTTATTTCAAGTGTTATTTCTGCAAAGGAAAATAATTCTAATTAATTTTTGTTTCTACAGCCATCTATAATTTCAACTATTCGTCTGGCAAATTAAGTTTATCATGTAAATAAGTTGCTATGTTTACTTAATTGTTATTTTTGTCTTTTGAAAATGTAACCTATTCACTCTTTTGATTGTTATAGCCCACGAATTTTGAAAGCCTTCATCAGGTAAAATAATGAAAAAAATAATTGTATTACTGATAGTTTCTCTTGCTGTTAATTCTTATTTAAGTGCACAATGCTCTGAAGTACCTGTTAAAGAAGCCGTAAGAAATGGTGATTTTGAAGCTGGTTATCTTCAAGGTTCAGCAGGAGCTAATCATACGTTTTCAGGAGGGGGGGCATATGATTTTTATAGTGATATGGATTTTTTGGGTGAACCGAACTATGATCCTTGTACACCATGTAGTTATGCAATAGGTGATAAGTATGCGGTTATGAGGGCTGATACATTTTCATGCGGAAATTGTAGTTGGCCAACAGATTATGAGCATAATACAATGTGGGGTGTTGGATATGGAGGTGATGGTTTGAATTTTAGAGACCATACCTTAAATCAAGAAGGAAAGGGACATGCTTTGATTGTGGATTTGTTTACAAAAACTGTAAGTAGTAAAACAGGAGGCAAACCAATTGCCTGGGAACAAACTATGGATATTTATCCTTCTGAATCATATTTTTTTTCAGCATGGATAGCAAATTATGCAAATGGAACTGCACCGGTGATGCAAGTTACTATTATACCTAGAAGTGGAGGTGTGGATGATGTTGCAAACACTGTCACTCTCCCTGCTTCAGGGACTCCAACCGGAGTTATGAATTGGACCCAAATATCAACTACATGGATTCCTCCTGGAATTTATGATGAAGTTACAATTAGGTTTGAGTTTGTTAATACAGAAGGAGCCTCGACAGGTATTGATGTCGCTATTGATGATATTTCATTTATCAATTCATGTCAAAATATATCATCACAGAACAATTATATAGCAAATTTTAATCTACCTGATACTATTAATTTATGTGATTTAGGTGGTGAGCAATTATTAGATCCACAGGTACCTGTAAGTGAAAGAGGGAATGCATCAATATCTTGGTATGAAGGAGCTGGAAACCCTCAAACGGAGACAGATAATGGAATTTGGACAAAAAGCGTAAATACTCCTGGCACATATAGGGTTTGTGTTGATGATCCTGACAATGGTTGTCCTGTTTCTGATGTAGTTACGGTTGTTGAAGAATATTCGATTCAAATATCTGATATTGAATTATGTGATCCTGTATCCGTTGATCTGGATGCAGGTGTTAATATTCCCAATGGAGCCATGTCAAGTATTTTTTGGTCAGGCCCGTCGGGAGATTCAAATTCTAGAAATTATACGGTTAATTCCGCTGGCGCCCACTCTGTTACTATTACTGCATCAAGTCAAAATCCTGGTTGTGCAGCTTCGGATAATTTAAATGTTACTTCAAATATTCCAACGCCTCCAAGTTTGGATTACTGTGCTGGTGACCTTGCAAAAAACTTAGAAGTAGGCGATGGTAAATCGTACATTTGGTCAACTAGTCCAACGATGTCCCCTTCAATTGGTGAGGGAGTTACTGTTGTTTGGAATATTCCCGGTGGTACAATTGGAGACCAAACTTTATATATTCAATCTGCAGAAACATCTCCTCTTGGTACCGCTGGTCCAACTGGTGCTTGGAGTGGATGGGCCGACGATAATGAAAGTGTTCAAATTACTGTTAATTCGGCAGTTAAACTAGTTTCTTTTGATGTTAAAGCTGATTCTTGGGTTAATGGTGGTTGTCCAGGATTATCTAGCCCTATTAACTTTAATTTAAGTGGAGGGAATAGTGTTACAGAATCCGTTTCTTGTGGTTCTGTTTCAACAGTAAACGCTGGATGGACATTATCACCAGGAACATATACATTAAGTGCATCAGGAAATTGGTATAATAAATCTGCTGGTGGAACCTCGGAGTTAGGTTCAGGTGCTGTTACTTTAACTTATCCCTCTGGTAATTCGAGTTTTATTAATTTGGTTTTTGAAGAATCTCATGCATGTGCTCCAGTTGCAGTTACAGTATCAGAAATTAGTTGCTGTACAGCCCCAACCGATGACCCATCCATAGATGTTCCTTCTTCGACTTTAGAAGTATGTAACCCTAATACAGGAGAGGTTATATCCATTAATGGCTTAACCGATGGATTAGACTTTAAATGGCAAGAAAGTTCTGACGGAACAACATTTACTGATATATCTGGAGAAACAGGAGTTGTGTCTGGAGGTCAGCTAACATTAAGCAATATATCTACAGATCAGCAATGGTACCGCTATGTTTTAGCAGAAACAGGAAATTTAGATAAGACGTGTGTAAAAACATCGGATTCAGTCCAAATGGTAATCAATCCATTACCCGTAATAGATTCAATTGGTACAAGTCCTTTTTCGAGTATGTACTGTAAAGATGAAGTTTACGAGGTAGAAGCCCATGTGGATGAATTGGAAGGTTATCCAGTAACCTATCAATGGTCAGAGGATGCAACTGGAACAGATAGTGTGTTTACGGGTATAACAACACCGGGCACACACACTTACAAGGTAGTTGTAGATGCACAAGGTTGTTTGGACTCTATGGAAATACAGGTAGATGTAGCCCCATTGGATACCGTAATTATAACGAATCCACCAAGTTTGTGTAGCAGTGACAATCCCTATCAATTAACCTTGGATCCTAATCAAACTACAAGTGGTGATTGGACAGACAGTATAGGAGGTAACAGTTATGTAACCAATGGAGGTGTGTTTGATCCTTCAGGTCTTCCCGATGGAAGCATTAAGGTTATTTTTACGAGTGATGGTGCATGCCCTGGAGCAGATACAGCTTATGTAACTGTAACGAGTCAAATAGATTTTGACTTGCCCGATGGTGACCAAACATTTTGTTTGAACAACAACCCTGATACAATAAGCATCAACGTAAACACAGGAGGTGGTAAATTTTGGACCACAAGTGGAGAGGGGATATCAGCAGACAGTATGTATGTAGTATTCTCGGAATATTCAGGAGGTCAAGTAGATTCTTTGTACTATGGTAAAGCAGGCCAATGTGGAGATACAGCGGGAATAGAATTGACCTTATTGGATGTAGATACTGCAGAAGTTGATTCCTTTCCAGCAGTATGTTCAGATGCTCCAGCCTTTAATTTCACGTGTTCATCCCGTACCACAGCAGGAGGAGATTGGAGTGGAACAGGCATAACGGATGTCGCATTAGGAACATTTGATCCATCAACAGCCGGTCCAGGAATACATACGATAAAATATACCACATTAGGAAATTGTCCCACTTCCGATTCAGTACAAATAGTAGTAAAACCAAGACTAGTAGTGAGCATAGACAGTTTGGCTTTGGCCTTTTGTGGAACAGCGAGTGCACAAACAGCAGTAGCCAATTTACATTTAGGAGTAGGAAAATGGGAAAAGAGCAGTAGTTGGCCAGGTGACTGGGATGCAGGATTAACCTTTGATAACGATTCAACGATTAGTTTTGATCCAAATGCAGTAACTCCGAATACAGATTCTATATTTTATATGATTGACGATAATGCGTTTGTCTGTGGAGACACGGCAACACTTCGCATCGGTATAAGCTCGATGGAAACAGCAGATATAGATACTTTACCTGCTGTATGTTCAGCAGACGCCTCGTTTGATTTCACAGTAACAGGAACTCAAAGCGGAACCTGGAGCGGAGTAGGCATTATCGATGGAGCGCAAGGAACATTTGATCCATCAACAGCCGGTCCGGGAGTGCATACAATACGTTACCAAACTCCAGGAGTATGTTTTGTATGGGATTCTTTAACCATAACAGTTATTTTACAAGAAGATTTAACCCTCACAGGTGACCAGACGTATTGTGGTAATGCCTTACCTGGAAACATCTCTGCGGACAAGAGTGGAGG
This sequence comes from Flavobacteriales bacterium, assembly GCA_045561495.1. Classification (GTDB taxonomy): domain Bacteria; phylum Bacteroidota; class Bacteroidia; order Flavobacteriales_C. The sequence continues at coordinate 62,783 of JBJKXR010000036.1, forward strand.
AGAATTTCTTGTTGGTTGGGATTTAGCAGCCTTAACAATTGTAGATGATTCCACGCGAACGTTTGATCCAAGTCTTGCAGGTGGAACAGGAATCGACTCGATAATGTATGGAATTTCAGGACAGTGTGGAGATACCACAAGTTTAGTAATAACGATAGATGATGTTGATATCCCGGATATAGATGGTTCGAATGAATCGGCATTTTGTCAAACAGACGCAGCAGCTACAGTAAGCTTGATGTCCACAGCTACTGCAGGAGGAACATGGCAAGATTTAGGAGGCGGAAATTCAACAATAACTACAGCAGGATTGTTTGACCCTAGTATTGGACAAGGAACGTATCAAGTAGAATACAAAACACCAGGAACGTGTTTTGCCAAGGACACGCATGAAATATCAGTAGTAGGTCAAATCGTAGTAGACATAGATCCTACCGCTCAAGCCGTAGAATATTGTAACAATGCTGCTCAGGTGGATTTAACGCCGTTTTTATTAGGAACCACTAGTTCCACAACAGGAGGATGGCAAATTACCCCAAATGTAACAGGAGGAGTCGTTGGGAATAATAAGCTGGATCCTACAGCATTAACTGCCGGAGACTATAGTTTAAAATACGCATTGGGTAATGCCGGAAGTAATTGTAGAGATAGTGATTCGGTAACGATAACGATATTACCCATATTGGATCCAACAATCACCCCACCAAGCCCTGATACAGTATGTATATCCCTAGGAAGTCTCCCGTTTGTAAATACGGGTGATGTAGGAGGAGTATGGAGCATTAGTAATGGAGGAGCGATAGATGCTGGAACAGGAGTTATGACGTTAAATAGCGGAGGCACGTATTCTGTCACCTATACTTTAGGGACAACATGTCCAGTAGACAGTACCGTTCAAATAGTAGTTGAAGAACCTTCGGACCCTACAATAACCGATCCTGGCAGTATCTGTGCTTATGATAACGCAATTACTATGTCAGCTGTAGATGCAGGAGGAACATGGAGTGGTACAGGAGTAGTCAATACAAATCAATTCGATCCCGGAGTAAATGGTAACGCAGGAGGTACTTTTACTGTAACGTATACCTTTACAGGTACTTGTCCAATAGACGACACACAAGATTTTGTTGTAACCTCAGTATTAGACCCCACAATTAATAATGAACCCAGTTCAGATATATGTGTAGCCGATCTTACCTATACCTTCACCACCAGTGGTGATGCAGGTGGGGCATGGAGTTCAAGTAATGGAGGTGTAATTGACCCCAATACAGGAGAGATGGATTTATTCGCTACAGCGTCTTCAGGTGGCGGAACATTCAATGCCATTTACACACATTCAGGATGTGTTATAGCCGATACCGCAAGTATAGAAATCACCACTCCTGGTAATCCAACAGTAACGGGTATGGGCCCATTTTGTGAAAACTTAGGAGTACAAGCACAAACAGCACTTCCACCTACCGGTGGAGGAACGTGGAGCAGTACCCCTGTAGGTGGTGCTATAAATGCAACAACTGGAGTTTTTGATCCAGGGATAGCGGGTCCTGGTTCGCATGTAATCCGTTATGATTTAGCCGGTTCCTGTCCAATATATGATGAAACAACAATTGAAGTAGAAGATTTACCAAGTTGGGATGTTTACATACCGAATTCTATGGGTTGTGAGCCTTTGGATGCGAAAATGATTGTTGAATCTCAGGGAAGTCCAGCTTCAACAACGAATTGGAGTTTATCGGATGGGTTTAGCTCAAGTGCAAATGGAACAGATACGTTATCGCATACCTTTGTTAACGATGGAAATTACAGCATTGGGATAAGCGTAACCTTTGCAAATGGTTGTGAAGACACAGTGTACCGTACTAATGCAATTACAGTGAACCCTGTTCCCGATGCGGATTTTGATTGGAGTCCAAAAAACACTACCGTATTGGAGCCGTTTATTCAGTTCGAGAACCTATCCACGGATGCCGATGATTATTTGTGGGATATGGGACGAGTAGCCGATAAAGAAACGCCATCACCCGCCACGAGTGTAGATGTAAATCCATTTGTAACGTACCCGGATCCTGATAGCTCAAGTTATTGGGTAACGTTAACGGCAAGCAACAGTGGTTGTTCGGATACGATAGTCAAACGCATATGGATATTGGATAATTTCTCTGTTTTCGTACCCAATGCCTTTACTCCCGATGGAGATGGATTGAACGATGTTTTTTACCCCAATGGGAAGAATCACGACAATATTGAAGGAGCTTCTCAGTATGAATTTATGGTATTCAACCGATGGGGAGACATGGTATGGAACAGTGCAATACCGTATCAACCTTGGGATGGTACAGAATTAACAACCAACAACAACGTGCAACAAGATGTGTATGTATGGAAGTTAAAAGTATGGGATAACGTAGAATCGAAACTCAAGGTGTTTTATGGAAGGGTATCGTTGTTACGTTAACTAAAAACCTCAAAACAAATGAAGAGCCATCCATAAAAAGATGGCTTTTTTGTTTTAAATAATATGCGCTTTATTGTTTACATTTTATGCTGTATTTTTGATTTATGTGGAATTGGAGGAACTAAATATTTATGTATTGTTTCTAAGATAGCATATTTGTAAATATTCATTTGACACCTTAATTCTACTTTGACAACGTAAAGTATAAATATTCAACTGTAACTAATTGGGTTAGCAATTGTTGTACTTTAGTCCAGTTTATTGTGTCGTTTGGGTATGATTTTATTGAATCAGATGAAAAATAGAATAATTACAATTTTACTATGTTTTGGCTTTTACAGTCTTTTTTCTCAGTGTTCTACTGTTCCTGTAGAAGAAGCTGCCAGAAATGGTGATTTTGAGTTGGGATATTTACCCGGTCCTGTTATGACTGGATCTGCAGCCACAGGAGCTTCTCATACATATACAGCAGGAAGTGATTTAGATTTTGCTTCTTCCCTTTCTTACGCTGGTAAATGGGGTGGTCGTAACGGAAGTTGCAAGTATGGTATGGCAAATCAATATGGCGTTGGTAGGGTAGAAAACCCTGCTTGTAGATTTGGAGGTAAGCAAATCGTATATGGTCAATATACGGGTGCAAATAAATATAAAGACCATACAACAGGAACAGATAAAGGCTATGCACTCTTTATTGATTTTAATGCGGTTTCTGGTACTTTCAAACATGTATGGCGACAAACGGTAAATGTTTATGGTTCTCAAAAATATTATTTTTCTGCATGGTTTGCTCAATATGGTGGCAACCAAGCTAGACCCACTTTACGTTTTAAAGTACAATCTTTTGATGCTGGGGGAAATTTGATTGAAACAAAAACAGTTGGTACTGCACCTGTTGCTCCACCCGCTATGCAATGGCAGCAATTTAATGGAGCTTACGATACTCCTCCCAATGCTGTTTCTGCTGTTATATCTATAGAGTGTAAGCCGACAGGTCAACCCAATCAAGACGATTTTATGATTGACGACATCTCATTTATCAATTCTTGTCAGAATATTAATTCACAGGTGGCATACACCGTTGATTTTAATAAAGACGAAGTCAACTTTTGTGAAATTGGTGGAGAATATGTTGCAACTGTGCTTAAAGATAATGGAACGCCTATAACTTCAGCTGGTAAAACAATCACTTGGTACGAAGGAGCTAGTGACCCTCAAACAGAACTCTCATCTTGGGCAAATAATCCAGCTCCGACAATAACCGAACCAGGAACCTATCGAGTTTGCGTAGTTGATCCTGCTAATAGTGGTTGTACTGTTGGGAGTACGGTTGTAACCAAGGAAGAGTTGAATATTAATGTATCCGACTATGTTTTGTGTAATCCTGCGACAGAGGATATCGATCTTGGTTTAACAGTACCAAATGATGCCTATAATTTGGATTGGACTGGTCCTTCTGGAAGTGTTTCAAATTCAAGTGTTTATACGGTAAGTAAGGCTGGAAGTCATTCGGTTTCTGCAACCCCCATCAATGGTTACGATGGGTGTTTGGCTTCGGATAATTTTATGGTAACTACTAATTTACCAGAATCCGATACTGTTGATTATTGTGAAGGCGGCGGTTCTAATGCCGCATTATCTGTATCTGATGGTAATTCTTACAATTGGTCGACTAATAAAAATATGAACAATATCATACATACAGGAAATTCATATAATTATCCTGTTCCTAACGGTTCTAATGGTGTAATAAAACTATGGGTACAAAATGCAGAAACTTCTCCGCTAGGTATTGGGGGTTCTTCGGCTTTTAACAATTATCCAGACGGGGTCTGGAATTTAAGTTTTACCACTACTGAATATGTAAAATTGAAATCATTTGATGTTTGGGGAATGAGTTGGGTTGGAGGTTGTGGTGCTGGCGGTTCCGTAAATTATACTTTTAACATTACTGGAAGTGCAAATATCTCGCACGTCCAACGAGTAAATTGTACTGGAAAAACAACCATAAATATAGATGCTCTTCTACCTCCTGGAAATTATGTTTTAAAAACGAATAAAAAATTAAAATCAACCAATTCAACTGGAAGAAGAAATTTGGGAGGCGGTAAAGTAATTATTAACACTGCAGGTAAATCCATGTTTGGGAACTTAAATTTCCGTTCTTCTAATGCGTGCGCTCCAGTGCCTATGGTTTTAAATCCTGTTTCATGTTGTACTGCTCCCTCAGATAACCCAACAATAGATATACCATCATCTTCATTAGAAGTTTGTAGTCCTGATAAAGGGGAAGTTGTTTCAGTAAGTGGATTAACCAACGGTTTGGATTATCAATGGCAAGAGAGCTCAGACGGAATAACTTGGACAGATATTTCAGGGGAAACGGGAGATGTTACCGGTGGTCAAATTACTTTAAGTAATTTATCTACAAACTCTCAATGGTATAAGTATATTCTTGCTGAAGATGGGAATTTAGGTAAAGCGTGTGTTAAAACATCCGATTCTGTGCAATTGATTATAAAACCAAAGCCTATTATAGATTCAATTGGCGTAACGCCCAATCAAACTACTTTTTGTGAAGGAGAAGCCTACAATTTAGAAGCCCATGTAAATGAAACCTCGGGTTATCCAGTAACTTATATTTGGAAACAAGATGGAAGTGGGACAGATAGTTTAACAAACGGTGTAACGGTTACAGGGTCTCCAAACTATGAAGTAATAGTAGATGCAAATGGATGCTTAGACACCTTAAATAAATCAATCACTATTTCCCCTATGGAAATAGCCGATGTTACGGATAGTCAAGGAGATTTTTGTATCAATGACAACCCCAATCCAATACTAACTTATGAAACTGGGACAACTCCAAACGGAAATTGGAGTTTGGAATCATCTTTTAATGCTACTATAGATGCAAATTCTGGCGAATTGTCCTTAATCAATTCAGGAAATATAAGAGCTTATTATCAAACGCCTGGTGTGTGTTTTGGATTGGATTCGATTGATGTAACCATACAACCAGCAATGGAAGTTGAATTTTTGACTCTGGATACAAACTTTTGTAAGAAAGATGTAACCTTTCCATTAAGGTTAACAACCAACTCCAACACAGGAGGAATTTGGACTACTTGGGATTTGACTAATAATACAAGTATTAGCGCTGTAAATTCGAGCGGTGTTTTTAATGCAACAGGTTTAAATGCTGGAGATTATACAGTGAAATACGTAATGAATGGATTCAATTCGTTTTGTAGCGATAGCGACAGTATAACCGTTACTATCAATCCGCTGGACACAGTAATTATAACGAATCCACCAAGTTTATGTAGCAGTGATAATCCGTATCAGTTGACCTTGGACATTACTCAAACCACGAGTGGTGATTGGACAGACAGTATAGGAGGTAACAGTTATGTAACCAATGGAGGTGTGTTTGATCCTTCAGGTCTTCCCGATGGAAGCATTAAGGTTATTTTCACGAGTGATGGTGCATGCCCTGGAGCAGATACAGCTTATGTAACTGTAACGAGTCAAATAGATTTTGATTTGCCCGATGGTGACCAAACGTTTTGTTTGAACAACAACCCTGATACAATAAGCATCAACGTAAACACAGGAGGTGGTAAATTTTGGACTACGAGTGGAGAGGGGATATCAGCAGACAGTATGTATGTAGTATTCTCGGAATATTCAGGAGGTCAAGTAGATTCTTTGTACTATGGTAAAGCAGGCCGATGTGGAGATACAGCGGGAATAGAATTGACCTTATTGGATGTAGATACTGCAGAAGTTGATTCCTTTCCAGCAGTATGTTCAGACGCTCCAGCCTTTAATTTTACGTGTTCACCCCGTACCACAGCAGGAGGAGATTGGAGTGGAACAGGCATAACGGATGTCGCATTAGGAACATTTGATCCATCAACAGCAGGTCCAGGAATACATACGATAAAATATACCACATTAGGAAATTGTCCCACTTCCGATTCCGTGCAAATAGTTGTAAAACCGAGATTGGCAGTAAGCATAGACAGTTTGTCTTTAGCTTTTTGTGGAACAGCGAGTGCACAAACAGCAGTAGCCAATTTAAATTTGGGAGTAGGAAGATGGGAAAAGAGTAGCAGCTGGCCCGGTGACTGGGATACAGGATTAACCTTTGATAACGATTCAACGATTACCTTCGATCCTAATGCAGTAACTCCCAATACGGATTCTATATTTTACATGATTGACTCAAGCCCATTCGTATGTGGAGATACCGCCACATTGCGCATCGGTATAAGCTCGATGGAAACAGCAGATATAGACACCGTATTTGCTATATGTTCAGGAGATGCCTCGTTTGATTTCACAGTAACAGGAACTCAAGGAGGAACCTGGAGTGGAATAGGCATTATCGATGGAGCACAAGGAACGTTTGATCCATCAACAGCTGGTCCAGGAGTACATACTATACGCTACCAAACCCCTGGAGTATGTTTTGTGTGGGATTCGTTACAAATAGTTGTAAGACCAAGAGTTAATGTAAGCATAGACAGTTTATCGCTAGCCTTTTGTGGAACAGCGAGTGCTCAAACAGCAGTAGCCAATTTACATTTAGGAGTAGGAAGATGGGAAAAGAGCAGTAGTTGGCCAGGTGACTGGGATGCAGGATTAACCTTTGATAACGATTCAACGATTAGTTTTGATCCAAATGCAGTAACTCCGAATACAGATTCTATATTTTATATG
>JBJKXR010000037.1:0-24888 GCA_045561495.1 Flavobacteriales bacterium
TATTAGCATACTGAGCATTCTTTTCAATAAATTCTCTTCGCGGTGGGACTTCATCTCCCATAAGCATAGAGAAAGTTCTGTCGGCCTCTTGAGCATCAGAGATATTAACTTGTCTCAATGTACGGGCTTCAGGATCCATGGTAGTAGACCACAATTGTTCAGCATTCATTTCCCCTAAACCTTTATAACGCTGAACTCCAACACTTGATGCATTTCCAGATCCTTTCATTCTCTGAACAGCTAAATCACGTTGATCATCATTCCAACAATATTCTTGTTGTTTTCCTTTTTTAACTAGGTATAAAGGAGGTGTAGCAATATATATGTAACCAGCCTCTATAAGTTCCTTCATATGACGGAAAAAGAAAGTTAAAATTAAAGTAGAAATGTGAGAACCATCTACATCGGCATCACACATGATAACTACTTTGTGGTATCTTAACTTTTCTGTGTTTAACGCTTTTGCGTCTTCCTCTGTTCCAACTCTAACCCCTAAACCAGTATAAATATTTTTAATCTCCTCGTTCTCGAAAATTTTATGTTGCATTGCCTTTTCCACATTTAAAATCTTACCTCTTAATGGAAGAATGGCTTGAAACTCTCTATTACGTCCCATTTTCGCGGTTCCACCTGCTGAATCTCCCTCCACTAGATAGATTTCGCACTCTGCAGGGTCTTTTGAAGAACAATCCGATAATTTCCCAGGCAAACCAGAAACTTGCATCACATTCTTTCGCTGAACCATTTCACGAGCTTTAGTTGCAGCATGTCGAGCTTGAGCAGCTAAAATCACTTTTTCAACAATAGTTTTTGCTTCAGATGGATGTTCTTCTAAATAATTAGAGAGTGCTTCAGAAACAGCTTGATCAACAGGCGCAGATACTTCTCTGTTACCTAATTTGGTTTTCGTTTGTCCCTCAAATTGAGGTTCAGCAACTTTTACAGAAACAATAGCCGTAAGCCCTTCACGAAAATCATCAGAGTTGATGTCAAACTTTAATTTAGTGAGAAGTCCTGATTTTTCAGCGAAACTTTTTAATGTTCGCGTTAATCCTCTTCTAAATCCTGTTAGGTGAGTACCCCCCTTCATATGTATTGATATTATTTACATAGGAATGAACATTTTCGGAATAGGAAGTATTATAACACATACCAACCTCGACAGGAACGCCATTTTTCTCGCCTTCAAAATAGATTACATCCTGAATCAATTGCTCCCTTGCACTATCGATATACTGAACGAATTCGGTTAATCCTGCTTCCGAATAAAATATTTGTGTAATATCTGAACCGTCTTCTTCTTTTTTAGCAGATTCTCTTCTATCGGTTAAGGATATTGTTATTCCCTTATTTAAGAAAGCTAGTTCGCGCATTCTTTTTGCTAAGACATCATAAGAGTAAACCAATTCATCAAAAATTTCTGGATCAGGCTGAAATGTAACCTCTGTTCCTCTCTGGTCTGTTTCTCCAACAACCTTAACATCATATTGAGGCTTACCTTTTGAATATTCTTGCTGCCAAATTTGACCTTCCCGATAAACAGTAGCTTTTAAATCAATAGAAAGCGCATTAACACAAGAGACTCCTACTCCATGTAAACCACCAGACACTTTGTAAGTATCCTTGTCAAATTTACCTCCAGCATGAAGTACCGTCATTACTACTTCTAGAGCAGATTTTTTTTCTTTGGGGTGCATTGCAGTTGGAATACCACGACCATTATCAAGGACCGTAATTGATTCTCCTTCATTTATAGCTACGTGAATCGTATCACAGTGTCCCGCTAATGATTCATCAATGGAGTTATCAACTACTTCATATACTAAATGATGTAAACCCTTAGAGCTAACATCACCAATATACATAGCTGGTCTTTTTCTTACTGCTTCTAACCCTTCAAGTACTTGTATATTACTTGCAGAATAATCTTTATTTTTTTCTTGATTTTCACTCATAGAAATCTTTTTTTTTGCACGTCTATCAAAGATAGTTGATGACTCTACTAAAACTACCTAAAACATTGGTATTTTAGGTATTTTTATCAACACGAAATTAACATATTTTTTTGATTCAAAAAAGTTGAATTTATCAAAGAGATATCAATCACTTTTATTTGACTATTTTTGATAAAAATGAAACTATGGAATTAGGAATAAAACTAGATTCTATTGATCTTAAAATATTGCAAATATTACAAGAAAAGGGAAGAATCACCAATCTTCAATTGTCCCAAGAAATTGGACTTTCTCCTGCACCAACTCTTGAACGAGTTAAAAAATTAGAATCCTCTGGAGTTATCGAAAGTTACCATGCACAGGTGAATGAAACTCTACTGGGAATTGGAATAAAGGCATTTATATCTATATCTCTGGAGCGACAAAAAGTAGATTCTATTGTGACCTTTAAAGAAAAAATACAGGCTATACCTGAGATTTTGGAATGCTATCAAATCACGGGTAATGCAGATTATTTTTTAAAAGTAGTTGTAAGGGATATTCCATCATTTGAAAGTTTAATTTCCAATAAACTCAGTCAAATTGAAGAAATTGGACAAATGCAAACCATGATGATTCTTTCAAAAGCCAAGGATTCAAAAGTAATTCCTTTCGAAATAGATTAATTTCTTAATTTTTCAAAATCTGCGAAACGATTTTTATTTCCTTTTCTTATGCCGTATTCGTAATTCTTGACCTTGAAAGTAGTTTTACCAGGATTCCATAGGTATCCTTTTACCGTTAAATTAGAGAGGGAATCTTCCTCAAAAGGTATTGAATAGCTATTTATTAAAAAACATTTATTAGAACCATCTGGTTTTAACTCCTCTGTATTTGCTCCTAACCACTTGATTTTTTGATCCCCTTGTTCTACTTCAGTTACTAAAATTACTTTAGAAGTATTTAAGGTGTCCAACTCTAGTTCGACGCAAACATCAATTATATCATGAGATTGTCTAATTAGCGAATCAAAACTTAGTTCAAAATTGAGTTGGTAAACTTTATTAAAGGTTGTTTTTGTATTATGTCCCTTTAATAAGGGCAAATCTTTTTGTGTGTAATACAAACTTCTTAAATTCTTTTTTTGCTTTGAAAAAACAAAATTTTCATATCCATTTCCTTGATTTTGAACTTCAATAACAGGAAAATACTTGTGTGCAAGAGCAATCTCTCTTGGAAATAAATTTGCCATTATGAGTTTTTCGTGATTTGAAGATTGCAATAATTCTTGAAACTCTTTCACAGTGGTGCAATCATCATCCAATGAGTAATATTGAAAATCATTCTGAAATCTTTTTTTATAAAAATCTGCAAACACAGGTTCATACCTTCCAACATTTAAAGTATTGGGTTCTTTGCAAAATGTAAAAAAGGTTTCCATTGGATTTTTATAAAACCAATTAAAATGATTCCGTTCAGTGATTAATGTTGTTATTCCTAAAATTGTTATTCCTAACAAAGAAATTAGATGTTTCCCATTTTTACCCCAAAAAGAAAAAATAAATATTAATAAGCATGGAAATCCAAAAATCAGTAATGAATACTGCAATACAGGTGAGACATGTATTGAATAGTAATATCCTACAACATATGGAATAAAAAACAAGACTAAAAGAGTAATGCGTTTTTTAAATTCTACAGGAACGAATTGCTTAAATGATTGAATTATAAAATAGAAAGTCCCTAAAATCACACTACCCAAAAACAAATTGGAATGGTTGAAAATGTACATTAAATAGTTTTGTAAAAATGTTGCGTCGGGCTCATTTAACCATTCCAAGCCTCTGGTATTCAACTGATAAAAAAAAGTATTTAAATGAGGAATATACATTACAAATGCTATTAATCCAGCCGATAAAAACTTAACAATAATATCCTTTTTCAACCAAAACAATCCTATCAGTGAAATAGCTGCTCCAAAAAGCAACGCGAAATAATGGATATAACCTAACAGGGATAAAAGTATTCCATAGGTTACAAATAATTTCCAGTCTTTATTTTTAGAAATAAAAATACTTGTCCATACTCGTATTAAAAGTAAACTTATCAATAATCCCGGCGAGTATGGACGAGCAACAACTCCCTGATAGATAGTGTATTGTATGACAGAAAAAAATGCTGCACTTATAAGACCTATTGAAGACGAAAACCATTCTTTACCAAATTTATATACTTGATAAACGCATAAAATACTGAAAATTGAAAAAGGTAAACGAATTAAAAAAGGGGTATCACCTACAATGGAATAAAGAAGTTTTATAAACAGATGGACACCAGCCGGATGACCATCCAACTCTACACCAAAATGATAAAAATCAGACCAGCTGGAATATTCCATTCGAGTAAGCGCACTTATCTCATCATGTACGTAATCGAACTCCCAAAATCGCCAAAAACGAAGAATGGTTGTGACTAAAATTATACCTGCAAGGAACCATTGATCTGTTGTTAAGGATTTTAATTTAAACATCAATCTAAAACAGGAATTGAATTTTTGTTTTCATCAATAGCAACGCAAGTAAAAGTAGCATCAATTGCTTGTTCTCTTTTATTGGAATACATTTCTTCAATGAATACTTTGACAGATACTTTAACAGATGTTTGTCCAACTTCATTTACCTCGCCTATAACCTCAATCAAAGTACCAGCAGGTATAGGCTTTGTATAATTTACCTCAGAGCCTGCAACGACAAAACGCTTTCTGGAAAAACGAGTTGCAGTTATAAAGGCAACTTCATCCATTATTTCTATGGCTTTACCACCAAGCATAGTATTATGATGATTGGTTAATTCTGGAAATACTGCTCTAAATAAAGAAGTTCGTGATTGTTTTATTTTTTCTTCAACTGAACGATTCATGTTAGCATTTAAAAGTCAAATAAAATATTGAAACAAGTCCGGATCTTCATTAATTACTGTATAGTTTATTCCATACTTCTCCATTCTATCAATCAAGCCTTGATAATCGTTTGGATCAGTTAACTCTACACCGATTAGTGCTGGACCTGCTTCTCGAGCATTTTTTTTCACATATTCGAATCTTGAAATATCGTCTTTTGGTCCCAAAACTTCATTTACAAATTCTCTTAATGCGCCTGGCCTTTGAGGAAACCGAACAATAAAAAAATGTTTTAACCCTTCATAAATCAAGGCTCTTTCTTTGATTTCCTGCATTCGAACAATATCGTTGTTGCTTCCGCTAACCAAACAAACGACTTTCTTACCCTTTATTTTGTCTTGTACAAAATCAAGTGCAGCAATTGCTAATGAACCTGCTGGTTCTACAACAATAGCCTCCTCATTATATAATTGAAGTATGGTTGAACAAACTTTACCTTCAGGCACCAATACAACATCATCTACTACATCTTTCATGACGTCAAATGTATTCTTGCCAACTCTTTGAACCGCTGCACCATCAACAAACTTATCAATCTCAGACAATTCAACCGGCGCTCCTTTTTTTAGAGCTTCCTTTAATGAGGGTGCCCCTTCAGGTTCAATTGCAATAATTTTTGTTTTTGGACTTTTTTGTTTGAAATAAGACCCTGTGCCACTAGTTATTCCACCACCACCTACAGGAAGCAACAAGTAATCAATGTCGTTTGTGTCTTCAAGTATTTCCAATCCAACAGTTCCTTGACCCTCCATAACTTTATAATCATCAAAAGGGTGAACAAACGTCATCCCTTCTTCTTCACACGCCTTCATAGAGCTTTTAAAGCTATCGTCAAATGTATCTCCTGTTAAAACAATATGTACACTTTGTTTACCAAAAAACTTAACCTTTTCAACCTTTTGCTTTGGTGTTGTGGAAGGCATGTATACAGTACCTTTTATCCCCAATAAATTACAAGCATAGGCAAAACCTTGCGCATGATTACCAGCACTTGCGCATATTACGCCTTTATCTAAAGCTTCTTTACTCAAAGATTTAATCTTATTGTAAGCTCCCCTAATTTTATAGGATCGAACGGGTTGTAAATCTTCTCGCTTTAAATAAACTTCACATTGATATTTTTCACTTAAAGCCAAGTTTTTTTGAAGGGGTGTTCGTTCTGAAACACCTTTTAAATTTTCAGCGGCTCGTTTTATATTTTCTATGGATACTAGTCCCAAAACTTTTTAAATTATAGGTTGGCCGCTATTTTTGCGGCTAATTCTTTAAATTCTTCTTTTGATAATTTCACTCTATTTTTTGTAAAATCCAAGTCAGAAATTGAGTTAATAGGCACCAAATGAACATGAGCATGTGGCACTTCTAACCCAATTACAGAAACTCCAATTCGCTCACATTCTACAACTTTTTTAATTGCAGAGGATACTTTTTTTGCCAAAATATTTACTTTTTGAAACAATTCGTCCTCCAAATCAAAATAATAATCTACTTCCTTTTTTGGAACAATTAAAACGTGTCCTTTTGCAAGTGGAAGTATATCCAAAAATGCTATACAATCCTCTGTCTCTGCTACTTTATAACAAGGAATTTCACCACGTACAATTTTTGTGAAAATGGAGGCCATTTACCTTGAAATATTAATTACTTCTAATTTTAATAAGCCAGCCGGAACCTTTATTTCAGCAACATCACCCACCTCTTTACCTAATAACCCTTTACCAATTGGAGAACTTACTGAAATTTTCTTCTCTTTTAAATTGGCCTCTTCCTCAGAAACAAGCGTATATTCCATTTCCATTTTATTGGCAATATTTTTGACTTTAACCTTTGAAAGAATTAAAACTTTTGAATTGTCAATTTTACTTTCATCAATAATTCGTGCATGCGCAACAATTTCCTCCATTTGAGCAATTTTCATTTCCAATAACCCTTGTGCTTCTTTTGCCGCATCATATTCTGCATTTTCTGATAAATCCCCTTTATCTCTTGCCTCAGCAATTTGTTGAGAAACACTAGGTCTTTCTACCTTTTTCAAATGGTCCAGTTCAGCCTTTAATTTATCTAATCCTTCCTGAGTGAAATAACTAGTATCTGCCATATTCTATCTTTTATCTCAATAATAAAAGAATCCTGATTCAACCATCAGGATTCTTTTATTTAATGTATTATTTTAATTAGAGCTAATTTACAAAATTATTCTTGCCCCGAAAGTATGAATCCCTTCAAAAGGGTTTGTATCTCGATAAGTATAATCAAAACCAAAATAACGATCATCTTTTCCATAAGGCAATTGAAGACTAAATCCTCCTGTTGGACCAGTTATTGCTGTTTGCCGTGTTGATATATCAAAAACACCTTCCTCATAAACGAAGCCTACCCTAGTTTGAAAATACTTTTTAAACCGATACTCAAGACCCAAACGAGTTTGATCATTTAAAAACATTCTTGCTGAATACGTACATCCCGTTTGAAGAGCATGAATTGAATTGAACTCAAATCTATACCCAAAACCTAAATTCATAAGTAAGGGAAGGGTATAAGATGCTGATGAAACTTGTCCGCTTTGATTATTACCATTGGGAAAGGTCATTTCCATTTTTAACCCATTTCCATCATATTTCATATTTGGACCAGCATTCTTTAATGCGACGCCAAAACTTATATGCTCTTTTTTACCGGTTACATATTTTACGCCAGCATCAACAGCCATACCAAATGCATTCATATCGTGAATGCCCTCAGAAATCAATTTCAAGGTAATTCCACCATCAATATTATTTGAAAATTCTCTTGAATAGGTTAAACCTCCATTTACAAATTGAGGTCGATACGTCCCAATACCACCTTCTGGATTATTCACTGTAGTAATTTCAATATCGCCCAAATTAAAAGACATTATTGACAAAGCAAGAACTGTTTTATCGTTAAATCGTTGGCTTACGCCAAAAGCATTAATATAAATTTCACTACCCTGTAACCAGTTTGATCGTGAAAAAAGCAAATCTGTTTTATTGGTGCCTGAAATTCCTGCAGGATTCATATACACCATTTCTACTCCCGAACCATATGCAGCATTGGCACCTGCCACCCCTGAAGATTTCCCCCATGGATTTACAAGTAATTGTGTTGCTCCCGACTGCCCAGCAGACTGAGCATTTGATACTTTATAAATGAGTAGAAACAATAGTATTTGTATAGCTGTCTTCATCAAAAACTATCTAAATCTATTTGTCGTTGAACACCAAACCACTTAATAATTTTCTCCCCTATTCCAGGAGCATTAATGTGAAATATATATAATCCTGAAGCTATGTTTACACCTTGTTCATTGTTTAAATTCCAAGAAATAAAAGTCTGATCATCATTGTCCTTTTTCAAAGTTTTTACCAATGATCCATCCAAAGTAAAAATCTTAACGGTGCATTCTTTGGGAAGATTCGTGATTTTTATTTCATTATTAATTTTACTTTTCTCATACTCACTAAATCCATAATAAGGATTAGGAACAATATTCGTTTTATCTAAGTTCGCTTTTGCAGTAGTATTTTGATTAGCCGCAGCATAAATCTCATCCGTGTTAAACTCATAAACAGGCAATTCACTACCTTCCATTGTATAAGGTTCGTTTACGCGCAATTTTATTGTGACATCCGTAGCAAGATATGGAAAAGCATCATTTTGAATTGGATATCCATACACCCATGTACAACTTTTAAAAACCTTCTGTTGTATTCCAAAAAATCCTTGATTAAATGTGGTTAAAATTGATGCTCCTTCATCATATTTACTAATAAAATCATGGTTTCTAAAAATAAATATCGTGTGAAAACCACCATATAATGGATCTCCTTGATTATCATATACACTACTTGTAGGATTCCAACTCATATCAGCCCCGTTATCACCTGCTAAAAAACTATATTCTCCAAAAGCTAAGTTTAGTCGCTCTCCTGTTAACACATCAATGGCATACCCTGGAAAATAACTTAAACCTTCTTCTAAGGTATTTCCATTCCAATCTTTTGTGGTACCACTTTTCAAAGTAAGTTTATCATCTCCGTATTGAGAAATGGGCTGATCATCAGACATCTCAAAAACTGGACAAATTGACCATTTTGTTTGATCTTGTGTTATCACTAAATCAACATTATTTAATCCTGAAATATCATTAGTAGACTGAATCCCTTCTGGACCAACTGCTAATCCGTATTTTTCACGGGAACAATACTTAAAGGGAGCCACCCATCCGTTAATTAAAGTTTCAAAATGACCTTCTGTATCTTCTTCTGCTTGACCTACATAATAATCTTTAAAATCAATTTCTGTAATAACAGAGCTTTGATTATTACCCGCACGTATCCAATTCTGCCAGGTATCTCCTTCTGCATCGGAAACTCCTGAAAGCCATGGCAAACTAGGATTTTTAAACTGAATAGAATCACCTATTACACCAAAATTTTCAATTCCTGAAGTTGCAACATCTTCTACCTGCTCAATGTTTATTGAAAGACCCCAATTCTTTATAATTTGTTCATTTTGCTCTTTTATATTTTTATCGGAATATACTGTATCTATGAATTCATCTTCACCATTAGGCTTAAACAAAATTCGCCAATATGCGTCATCCAAATCACTAGGCGTTATTGAATCCATAAATTCTACTCTAAAATCTCCTTGAGGTACTTTAAGAGGATCAATGATTTTCACACCAATTGGAGCTCCAAAAGGGCTGTACAAAGGTTGCTCAATGGAATGGGTTGAAGATGAAAGAATTTCATCAATAGACTCTTGAGATAAATTCACAAATTGTCCACCATTACCGTTACCAGAAACTCTTTTTATTTTAGGAGACATTCCATAAAAAGAATTTATCTTGGTTCCGTTGCCTTCCAAGGACGCATCATGAGGAATTGCGGTATACTGCTTTATATTTCTTCTCCCTGCTTTATAAGGATATTTTTGGCCTTCATTACCTGGTTCGTAGGCCAGATAATCATTGAATGCATAGGCTAAAATCAAATAATAGTATTCTCTATTATTCACTAGTCGATTATCACCTGTCGCAAAATAATCCTTAGTTATAGAAAAAGAATGTGAAACACCTTCATCAGCACCATCAACCATAATTTGAGGAACATTAAATCCTATTTCCTCATCAAAAATATGATTCACTAATTTCCCAACACCATCTTTCACATCACTTTGCCAAACTAATCTTGCTTTAGAAACATCGGCTAATTCAGAACTTGAAACTGTAGCATCGGCTAATTGAAAAACTTGATATCCTTGAAATTTATATAATGAATCGTAAAAGAAACCAATTGGTGAAACTATTGTAGGATCAACTTCTTCATATTCTTCCTTGTAATTGTTACTCAATTCAGAATTTTCAAGATAAAAGATTAATTCATTTTCCATTTCTTGAATAATTAAATCTGGTGCATCTGGTCCATTTAAAATTTGAAAATCATTGTCAAATAAAGCCTGAGCTAAATCATCTGCTTTTTTCAAATTTTGTACCGCTGACCAAGGTCCTCCTCCAGGAGTTGCCTGCGCCCATACAGCACCAGTAGTTATATAGTTGACAGCTCCAGGTTCTAAAGTAAAAGGTCCTGCGGATTGAATAAACCTTCTGTCTCCTGGAGGATTTCCTGCTGAAGTTTCACTCCAAGGAGCTACTACAACTCCATTTGTTCCCCAATATTGCTGTTGATCGGAATCATCCGGAAACATAAAGTCACAGCCTATTCCTGAAGTATTGAATCCGTTACCTCCATATTCCATAGCAGATCCATTTTTCCACCTTCCCCTTTTGTAATTAAAATAATCGGTTGCCGTATTTGGATCACCTTGATCTCCAGATCCAATATTATAGTACATAAATTTTGACATGGTAATTAATTCGCCTTCTTCATCAATTACTCCATCGCGATCATTATCGACTCCATCATTTGGATCTGCCAATGGCCCTTCAAAAAAGTCGATTCCTACTGCTGGTGGATCATTGCCATATCCACCTGCATTTTCATCATAGGCATCCCCATTGTAACAATAACCCAGACCTCTTTCAACATCACAGCCAACGTAATCATCATAATAATACCCCAAATCAGTATCCGCCCAAACAGCCATATAACAATCTTCAATTGTAAACGTCGATCGATTTATAATTTTATAATTGTAAAAAGTCATATCATTAATTTCATCATTGGTGGCGAATGCAAAAGCTTGAGCTTGAATTTCTAATCCAATAGCTGCGGCACCAGATTCGGTATGAACGTTCCCAACATCATTGAATATCCACCATATATTTTGGTCGCCTCGCAATTTCCCATTGGCATACCGATCATTATCTCCACCCAAATCAAATGCTGGATAATCTCCGCTTGAGGGATTATAAACTCCATTAGAATCTGCATCAAAGAAAGGGGCTAAATAATAATCGTGACCATCAGCAATACTTCCATGGGCTGGATAATTTAACATGCTTAATGGAACAGAAGGGTTTTCTCCTGCTACAAATGCAGAAACATATTCTTCCACATCTTTTCGATTTACCTTAAAATGTTTATCGTACTCATCGCACACATCTGATGTAGTAGTAACATTGTTTTTATTAATAGGGCCCGCCCAAAAATCAGAACCTCTGCTCCGGTGTGTTAGAGCTGCCATTTTTAGATTTCCCGTTTCATCTCTTCCGCCAATCATAATTGACCCAGCAAAAATTGAATGTTTTCCGCTTCCTTTAGGAATTTCATACTTTGCATTATCCAAATCCCACCACATGTCACCACCATTTAATATGGTAGTTCGGACATTATTTATGTCTAAATCGATTCTTGATGTAGGCGCCTTACATTCTGAAGATCTAAAATTAAATCGGCTAGAATGATCAGACTCCCCTTCTTTTTTTATGTAAGAAGCCTTTGCATTAAAACATGCAATAAAAACGAACGCTATTCCTATTAATTTTCTCATTTAAAAAGTCATTACAAATCCTATCCTAATTTGTCTTGGCAAAGCATAGTTATTTGGATTAGCAATTTTTAAACTGTAAAGGTCCAAATAAGATTCATAATTGGTTTGTGCTACAATATTGGATTGAGAAGTAGCAGCATCTAAATAACCATCGTCTTCTGGATTACCCGTTGCATTATAAACATTTACAATATTTTTTGTGTCAAATAAATTCTTCACAACCAAATAAAATTCAGTTTTAAAATGATAATTAGACTCTTTCCTTAAACCAAAAATAACTTTTTTGCTCACTCGAGCATCCGTTGTATAAATCCATGGCAACCTATTTCCGTTTATCAATCCATCTAAGGCTCTTCTTTCAGCATTTATAATGTTTCCTTCTGGAGTAAAATTTGATTGTCCTGTGTAGGGTCTTCCAGAACTTAATTTCAAAACAATATTAGTGGATAACCCACCCAAAATAGACCTTCCTTTGCCATTCCAGTCGGGGCCAATATACTTTTTTCCAGGCTTAAATGCGTAATTAAAAACTCCTCTAATGATATGACGTTGATCAAAGGACAAAGGCAGCATGATTTTTAAGTCAGGAACACCTTGAGAAATTAAACTTGCACTTGAAACTGGCGACGAACCCGTTCCATCAGCAAATTGCAATGTATATCCTGCATTTAAAGACACATTTGAATTAATGGGACGCAAATCATACTTTAAAGAGAACCCTTTTACTAAGGCTTTATCGAGATTTCCAAAAGTTAAATAATTAACTGGGTAAGCGTAATTAATCGCTGTAATCTGTATCAAATCTTTCATTTCACGATAATAGGTGGATACAGTCATAGCACTCCTTTTTGTCAATGCCTGTTTATACCCTACTTCATAATCAATTGTTTTTTGAGGTTTTAAATTAGAGTTACGAACAAAAGTTCCTACGTTTCCTTCAAGGAATAAATAATCGATAGGATTAAACATATTTTGACTCAATCCAGGTCGTTGAGTCAATACATCGTAATGCGCAAAGAAAGAAGAATTATCAGACAAATTAAATGTAAATGAAATCCTTGGCATAAAACTATATTGAGGTTCGTAATCTTTGAAAGTAGATGATGGATCATAATTCGAATCCCCAATTTTTATTGAAGGGTCTTTTAAAAAAGGCGTTACTTCACCGCTACTAGAAGCTTCTTCAATGATAGACGGGTCGGTAATTTCTTTACCAGACTCATCAAACCAACTATTGCCCAGTCTATACCCAACAATTGAAGGGGTTTCCATTTCCAATGAATTAACATAAACCGTAGCTTCTTCATCAATAGTATTAGGGACAGAATAGGTAGAGTTTAAATCTTTGACTTTATAAGCATCATAAAGTACATAAGGATCCCTTAAAACAGGTTGATTTGCATCAAATCTATCAATTCTTAAACCTATATTGAAAACAATATTATCAAATTGAAATTTATCCTGAATATAACCAGAAGCATAAATGGGTTGGTAGGGATTTGTTTTTCGAGTATAGGCTCCGTTTTTATCTTTTTCATGAAAAAAATCATACAATTTAGAAGTAGATATTGGATTGCCTAAATAATCATATCCTTTTAGTGGACAAAACACCATTTCCCTCTGCAAACAATTCATCTGGAGAAAACAATGATAGTGAATAACTTTCTGGACCATAAAAATCACTGTCAAAATATTCATTATACCCAAGGCCAAATTGATCCCTCACATTTTCATAAAACCCTTTACTCCCAGTTTCTTGATACAAGTAATTATAATTTACGGTATCTGTAAAAACACCATTACTCGATGTAAGGGAGGGGTTATCCAAATCCAATTCAGTATTTTTAGAATTAGCAAGTTGTCTCATTCGATTCCAAAGTCCAATTGGAGATACTGAGTAATTTCGATATTCCCTTTCTTCATATTCAAATCCTGCTATGAGGTTATGTTTTTTAAAAATTTTAGCTGTAATATTTCCTATAATTCTTTTTTGATTTGAATTTGATTTAGTGTAGCCATTATACTGCCTACCCGTATTGTACCATATACCATATACATGCTCGGGTCGGTCACCATTTAGCAAAGCTCCTCCATTACTAGCTTGTAAGTAATTTTCATAATTTCCTTGCTCTAAACCTGAATACAAACTATAAAATTGTGAAGCATAATTGGATCCATTGGGATTAGAGCCCCCTCCTAAAAACTCATACAAAACATCTTTTTCTCCCTTGTAATAATAGGCATCACCATTTTCACCGTCTTCTTCGTATTCATATAATGAATTTCTATGAGTTTTAAATTGACCTACATGACCGTATTTAAATAAATCATCCTTATGAGAATCGTCCCAATTTAAAGAATTACTTTCAGTATAATCAACTTGAATTTGATAGCTTAGACTTGAAATCCATTTTGAAGAATCGACATTTAACTTTTGTTTCCACCTAAAAAATAAATTGGTTTGATAGCTAATGTATTCTGGGTTATTTATTGAATTAAATAAAGAATAATCATATATGTAAGAATTTCCTTCAGAATAATTATGGTTTCCTCCTGCGGATACAAGTATATTTTTGTTTAGCTGATAATCAATTTTACCAGCAACACGAGCATTCGTACTCGAAGTATTTTGATTTGCTTTTTGCCATTTGAAATCTTCACTTGTAACAAATTCAGAATTCCTAAATGTTCCCATACCTGATGAAGCTACTCTTAGAGGGTTAAGTTCTAAATCACTTAAAACATCGTCGTCAATAGTCCAGACCCCGAGTGCTGATGGCCTTGAATCCATGAGGTTCTTATATTCTCCTGTAAGTAAAAACCGCAATGGAGATGGTTTGATTAAATTACCATTTGTGTCTTTTTTTCCTTTTAAAAGTGGACCAGCATAACTTCCTGTAACTAAATTATACCCATACCCATCGAGCGCATTGGAAGTGATACTTTCAAGCGCTCCATATCCTTTTGATCCACCTCCTTTTGTGGTTATAATTACAACTCCTCCTATATTGTCTCCATACATAGCTGGAATACCTCCAGAAATAACTTCAACTTGTTCAATAGCATTTTGAGGAATACTTAGTTTACCATTAATTTTAATACCATCTACAATAAACTGAGTTCCTTCAGTTCTTTGACCTCTTATGTATACATCACCGCTACCATCATCTTGACTTACAGCATCCACAGAAGTAGAGACAATATCTTCAACATCACGAACAGCTAAGTTTTCGATTTCTAGAGCTGTGTATATTTTTGCTTGCTTGTCCTTATCGATAAGTGGCTTACGATATTGAATAATTTCTACTATATCAACTTTTCTTGAGCTCGTAAGCAATTTAAAATTCAATTCTACCTTTTGATTGGTTCCAACAAGTACTCCCTGAATGGTTTTACTTTGAAGACCTAATGATTCAACACTTACATCATAACTTCCAGGGTCAATACCCGAAAAGAAATAAGCCCCATTAAAATCGGAATAAACGGCATCAATCTGATTTCCGTCTTTAAAAAGAGATACAAAAGCAGCGCCAACCGAATCTCGATCACTATTTGTTATTATTCCATAAATCTCACCCGTTTGTGCTTTTATTTTAAAAGCGCAAAAAAGTACAATCACAAATATTTTAAATACCTTAAAATCCATTGGTTTTACGGTTTTAAAAGTAATACAAAACCAAGGTTTTCACAAGGTAAACTACATTCGTTTTCTTCGCTTCTTTTGTTGTTTGCTATTAAACCACCTATCCCACCAAGGCTGGGGATGCTTTCCTTTTTTTCGTCTTTCAGCCTCTCTCAATGATCTTTTAATTCTTTTTCTTGTTGCCCTTTTCTGTATTTTCAAATGGCGATTTACCAATTCTTTTTCAACCTCCTCCTGACTTTTTGCCTTTTGCTTATTAAGCTCATCTACTGCTTGTCTTTCTTTTGAATCCTGAGAAAAAGAGGTTTGTGGAAGGTTAAAAAGTAAAGCTAGTAACCCAAATATTAAGATACGTTTCTTCATAGTCAATTAAACCACAAAGTTAATTATTTTGAACTTTGGCAATCCAGTACATATTTAGTTAATTTTATAGTATGAAATTGTTCTTGCAAATTTTACTTCCTACTGTAGTTTTTCTCTGTAGTTGTAAAAATCAATACGAAGGAATTCCGAATATTAATGTAAACCTATACATAAATATTCAAAACCCCCAATATCAAAACCTTTCAGGAATGGGCTCTTGGGCATATGTAGAAGGAGGCTCTAAAGGAATTATTGTTTTCAATTTGGATAATGATAACTTTCTAGCTTACGAAAGACATTGCCCTTACGACCCTCAAAATTCATGTTCTAAAATTTCAGTTGATGAAACCAACCTTTTTGCAGTTGACACTTGCTGTTCTTCTAAATATCAACTAATTGATGGTTCCGTTATAGATGGACCTGGATCTCTTCCATTAAAAGGCTATAACACAAGCTTCGATGGAAATATTATTCATATATGGAACTAACACAAAATTATTAAATCAAAAAAAAAGGCATCGAAAGATGCCTTTTTAAATTTAATATCTATACGTCTCAGTCTTATAGGGTCCTTCAACCGGAACATCTATATATTTCGCCTGTTCTGGAGTTAAAACCTCCAATTCTACACCAATTTTTGACAGATGTAGTTTAGCTACCTTTTCATCCAAATGTTTCGGTAATGTATATACCTTATTTTCGTACTTATTTGAATGATTCCACAACTCAATTTGTGCTAGTGTTTGATTGGTGAATGAATTGCTCATTACAAATGATGGATGACCTGTCGCACAACCAAGATTGACCAATCTTCCTTCTGCAAGAACAATAATCTCATTGCCAGATCCAATTGTATATTGATCAACTTGAGGTTTGATGTTTACTTTAGTTGAGCCATAATTTTTATTTAACCAAGTCATGTCAATTTCATTATCAAAATGACCAATGTTGCAAACAATAGCTTTATCCTTCATCGCCTCGAAGTGACGTCCAACAATTATATTAAAATTACCCGTAGTGGTTACAACAATATCCGCTTCAGGTATTGCATTGTCCATATTCTTAACTTCAAATCCTTCCATTGCTGCCTGTAATGCACAAATTGGATCAATTTCTGTAACAATCACCCTTGCTCCAGCTCCTCTTAAAGATTCAGCAGAACCTTTCCCAACGTCTCCATATCCTGCAACTACAGCAACTTTACCTGCCATCATAACATCTGTTGCTCTTCTTATACCATCAACTAAAGATTCTCGGCAACCGTATTTGTTATCAAATTTTGATTTCGTTACCGAATCATTTACATTTATCGCTGGCATAACTAGCGTTCCATTTTTTTCTCTTTCGTAAAGTCGATGAACTCCTGTTGTTGTTTCCTCAGACAATCCTTTAATTTCAGCAACTAATTCAGGGAATCTATCAAAAACCATATTGGTCAAATCACCCCCATCATCTAAAATCATATTTAATGGCTGGCCATTTTTAAACGCATTTAATGATTTTTCTATACACCAATCAAATTCTTCATCATTCATTCCTTTCCATGCAAAAACTGGAATTCCAGCTGCTGCAATTGCTGCTGCAGCATGATCCTGAGTAGAAAAAATATTGCACGAAGACCACGTTACGTCTGCACCCAATTCAACCAAAGTTTCAATTAAAACAGCAGTTTGAATGGTCATGTGTAGACAACCCGCAATTCTAGCTCCTGCCAAAGGTTTTGATGCACCATATTCCTCTCTAAGGGACATTAAACCTGGCATTTCAGCTTCAGCCAAATGTATTTCTTTTCTTCCCCAATCTGCTAGGGAAATATCTTTTACTTTATAGTTTTCTGTTGCTACAGTCATACAATTAAATTTAACGACTACAAAAATAGCTTGTTTATAGTCCTAATCAAAATAAAATATATATTACCATTCTATTTTTGTATAGAATAAAGAATGCACTATTTTAGTACTCGTTGATGGAAAAAGTTTTAGAAAACATATTACGTTTAAAAAAGAACAATCAAAAAGCAATTGCTATTCTTATTGACCCCGATAATCTATCGAGAGAATTATTAATAGAACAAGTAGAACTTGCGAAAATTAATTCAGTTGATTTTTTCTTCATTGGAGGAAGTATGATTACAGAAGAAGATTGCCTCGAAGAAACCTTAGACTATATAAAATCAAACTGTGATATTCCGACAGTAATTTTCCCTGGAAGCGTGCATCAGGTAAGTAATAAGGCTGATGCCATATTGTTTTTATCACTCATTTCTGGAAGAAATCCAGACTTATTAATTGGAAACCATGTTCTATCAGCACCAACCATAAAAAAGAGTGGTATTGAAGTCATTCCAACTGGATATATGCTTATTGACGGTGGAAAACCAACTACTGCATCATATGTAAGTAATTCTTTTCCTATACCAAACGACAAACCAAAAATTGCAGGAGTAACTGCATTAGCAGGAGAGATGTTAGGTTTGCGGTTAAATTTTTTGGATGCAGGAAGCGGAGCTGTTAAAAAAGTATCTAAAGAAATGATTCAAGCAACTGCAGAAGGAACTGCAAACCCATTAATTGTTGGAGGAGGTATTAAAACAGCTCAAGGTGCAAAAGAAGCTTGGGATTCAGGAGCGACTATAGTGGTTATAGGAAATGCAATCGAAACAGACCCAAATATAATTAAAGAAGTTTCAAAGATTAAATGCAACTAAATGAAAACAATTGTATTATCTGCTCAAAAATCAGTTGATAATGAAATTGACATAGTTGTTCGACTTTTTGAGTTAGGGCTAACAAGTTTTCACTTAAGAAAACCGCATTATTCTAAACAAAAAATGAAACTCTATTTAGAGAGTATCCCTTCTGTTTATCACAATAGAATTATAATTCATTCGCATCATAGATTAGCAAAAAAATACAACCTAAAAGGAATTCACCTTAGTTCTAAGGATCGAAAATCCAGTTTTAAGAATTGGTTTAACATAAAATCTCTAAAACGGAAAAAACCGTTTTTACGAGTTTCAACATCCTTTACAACTATTAGTGAGTTAAACACATATAATGATTTATACGATTATGTCTTTCTAAGTCCTATTTTTGATTCCACGTCAAAAAAAAAATACCAAAGTGGATTTAAAGAATATAGTTTAACTAGTGCGACTAATCGATCCAACTACAATATTGTAGCCCTGGGTGGAGTAGATGTTGAGAATATTAAAAATGCATTTAACATGGGATTTTGGGGTTGTGCATTTTTAAGCACAATATGGAATAGCCATAATCCTTTAGTAAAATTTCAAGAACTTAAAGCAAAGTGCAACGAGTTTAAATACAACCCTATTCTTTAATAGAAAGAACATATTTATTTTTGCCGCATAAAAATATTAATCGGAACTCCTGAAAAATCAAAACTCTCTCTGATTTTGTTTTCCAAAAATCGCTTATAAGAATCCTTGACATGACTAGGATGATTACAAAAGAAAGCAAAGCTTGGTGTATAAGTAGGTAACTGAGTTATGTATTTAATTTTAATAAATAATCCTCTATGCGAAGGAGGCGGGTAATTATCTATAAATGGCAACAATACATCATTCAACTTCGAAGTAGTAATCTTTTGAGTTCTATTTTCATATACTTGAATTGCTGTTTCAAGGATCTTTAAAATTCTTTGCTTAGTAGGAACGGAAGTAAATATCACAGGAACATCCGTAAACGGAGCAAGTTTTTCTATAACCTTATCCTTATACTTTTTCATGGTATTTGTATCCTTTTCAACTAAATCCCATTTATTAATTGCAACAACTACTCCCTTCTTAGCTTTTTGTATGTTATTGAACAAGTTTAAATCCTGAGATTCAACACCTAAAGTAGCATCAATCATCAAAATACACACATCACTATCTTCAATTGCTCTAAGTGTTCGTAAAACAGAGTAAAATTCAATATCCTCTTGTACTTTCTTTTTCTTTCTAACCCCAGCAGTGTCCACTAAAAAAAAGTCATGCCCAAAAGCCTTATATCGAGTATGCAACGTATCTCGTGTCGTTCCAGAAATATCAGTAACAATATTTCTTTCTGTATTCAAAAAAGCATTAATGATAGATGATTTTCCTACGTTTGGCCTACCAACAATCGAAATTTTTGGAAGTCCTTCAGTATCTTCTAATTCATCATCATGAAACTCTTTAACAACGGCATCTAATAAGTCCCCTGTCCCGGCTCCACTGTTTGACGAGATTTCATGAATATCGCCAAAGCCTAAATTGTAAAACTCAGCAGCTGCTAATTGATGGCTAGAACTATCAACTTTATTTGCAACAACAAAAATCGGTTTATCTATTCTGCGCAAAACATTCGCCATATCTTCATCCAAATCAGTAATTCCAGTATGGACATCTACCATAAATAATACAACAGAACACTCATCCAAGGCTATAAAGACTTGCTCACGTATAGCTTCATTAAACACATCCTCATCATTACTAACATACCCACCAGTGTCAATCACAGTAAAATCCTTCCCACTCCAATCTACCCGACCATAATGCCGATCTCTTGTCACACCACTTTGTTCATCAACAATAGCTTTTCTCGATTCTGTCAATCTATTAAAAAATGTGGATTTACCAACGTTGGGTCTACCAACTATCGCAACAATATTTGCCATGCTAGATTCTTTTAATGAAAATATCCGAAACGTTTCAATTTTCTTTCATCTGATTTCCAATCCTTATTTACTTTCACAAATAAATCTAGGAAAATCTGTGTTTCAAAAAACTTTTCAAGGTCCATTCTTGCATCAACACCAATGCCTTTTAAAGCTTGACCCTGATGCCCTATAATAATTCCTTTTTGAGAATCTCTAGCAACATAAATGATAGCTCGAATTCTCGTTATATCTTTTGACTCTTTAAATTCCTCAACAACAACTTCAACAGAATAGGGAATCTCTTTTTTAAACTGTTGAAGTATTTTTTCCCGAATTATTTCCGAAGCGAAGAACCTTTCCGGCTTATCAGTCAGTACTTCTTTATCATAATATGCGGGTCCTTCAGGTAATCGTGCTAAAATCCAATCCATCACCAATTCAACATTGGCTTTATGCAATGCAGAAATTGGAAGAATATGAGCATCGGGTAACTTATTTGACCACGCTTCAGTTTTGGCTTCCATTTTTTCTTGGTCAACCAAGTCCAACTTGTTAATAAGAACTAAAATAGGTGCATTTGTCTTCTTTAACCTTTCTAAAATTTCTGGATCATTTAACTCATCTTCGAAAAAATCGGTTACCAATAGAAACAAATCTGCATCCTGTAACGCACTGTCCACAAACTGCATCATACCCTCCTGCAATTTATAAGAAGGAACAAGTACCCCGGGAGTATCTGAAAAACAAATTTGATAATCATCTTCGTTAACAATACCCAAAATCCTATGACGAGTAGTTTGTGCTTTTGATGTAATAATAGAAAGCCGCTCACCAACCAATTCATTCATCAAGGTGCTTTTCCCAACATTTGGACTGCCAATAATATTTACAAAACCACTTTTATGCGCCATAATCGCATCAAAGATACCGCCAAAACAATGGGTGTGCAAGGATTAATAAAGATTCTACAAATCATTAAAACGTTAAAATCTAAAAAATTGGACAAGAATCTAAGACTTATTTTTGCATAATAACCAAAAAAGAACGTATCTTTGCGGGACATCGCGGGGTGGAGCAGTTGGTAGCTCGTCGGGCTCATAACCCGAAGGTCATAGGTTCGAGTCCTATCCCCGCAACTAAAAAATCCCAGTCCTCCGATTGGGATTTTCAATTTAATGCAAAAATAGTGGAGTGGCCGAGCGGCTTAAGGCGCACGCTTGGAAAGCGTGTTGAGGTGCAAATCTCACGGGGGTTCGAATCCCTTCTCCACTACAAACACCGCAGCTGCCCCGAAGGGTGGCTGTTTTTGTTGGTGGAGTTTCAAACTCGTTTGAACACTCAACCAAGAAAAATAGACATACGAGCGAAGCGAAGCAGATGAGGTGTTTGGAGTAACCACCATAGGATGGGCGAAGCCAATCCGGAAAAAATGAGCAGAAAAACCATTTAAAACTGCCAACCCCAAAATTAACCCTGCCCCGAAGGGTGGCTGTTTTTGTTGGTGGAGTTTCAAACTCGTTTGAACACTCAACCAAGAAAAATAGACATACGAGCGAAGCGAAGCAGATGAGGTGTTTGGAGTAACCACCCTAAGATGGGCGAAGCCAATCCGGAAAAAATGAGCAAAAAAACCATTTAAAACTGCCAACACCAAAATTAACCCTGCCCCGAAGGGTGGCTGTTTTTTTTGGGGGAGTTTCAAACTCGTTTGAAAACTCAACCAAGAAAAATAGACATACGAGCGAAGCGAAGCAGATGAGGTGTTTGGAGTAACCACCATAGGATGGGCGAAGCCAATCCGGAAAACACCTAAAAAATAATCTTCTTTAAATTAATTCTATATAAGGTGTTTTTTTACTTTTCACTTTCAAGTGTCCTACTCTTCCAAATCGAATGATTAATTTTAAACTTATTAAGTACAAAATTATGGCTGATTTCAAGTATCAAAAGTCGTTTCCTCTCAAGGGAGACAATACCGAGTATAAAAAAATATCCAGTGAATACGTTTCAACCGTAAAGTTTGAAGGAGAAGAAATATTAAAAATAGAACCAAAAGCTTTAGAAGTTTTGGCAGAGCAAGCCATTAATGATGTATCTTTTTATTTGAGAACATCTCACTTAGAAAAAGTAGCAAAAATTTTAGATGACCCTGAGTCAACAGATAATGATCGATTTGTTGCTTATACATTACTTAAAAACGCACAAACCGCTGCAGAAGGTGAATTGCCTTCTTGTCAAGATACGGGTACTGCTATTGTGATGGGAAAGAAAGGTGAAAATGTTTTCACAGGTGCTGAAGATGGAGAACTATTATCCAAAGGTATTTACAATACTTTTTCCAAAAGAAACTTAAGGTACTCTCAAATTGCTCCCCTAACTATGTTTGATGAAGAGAATACAGGAAATAATCTTCCTGCTCAAATTGATATCTATTCTGAAAAGGGGAATGAATATAAGTTTTTGTTCTTAGCTAAAGGTGGAGGATCGGCCAACAAAACATTTTTATACCAAAAAACAAAAGCTTTACTCAATGAAGAATCTCTTACTGAATTTATTACCAGCAAAATAAAAGACCTAGGTACTGCTGCATGTCCCCCTTATCACTTAGCGTTTGTAGTTGGCGGAACTTCAGCAGAGGCTAACTTAAAGGCTGTAAAAATGGCTTCAGCGGGTTACTACGATGAACTGCCAACCGAGGGAAACATTGGTGGTCAGGCATTCAGAGATATTGAGTGGGAGAAAAAAATTCAAAAAATTTGTCAGGACTCAGAAATTGGTGCTCAATTTGGAGGAAAATACTTTACGCATGATGTCAAAGTAATCAGACTACCAAGACATGCCGCATCTTGTCCAGTTGGCATTGGAGTTTCTTGTTCTGCAGATAGAAATATAAAGGCAAAAATAAATAAAGATGGAATTTTCTTGGAACAATTAGAAAAAAACCCTGGTAGGTTATTACCTGATAATCCTCCCGATTTAGAAAAAGCAGTAGAGATAGATTTGGACCAACCCATGGAATTGGTTTTAAAAGTACTCTCTCAATTTCCAATTAAAACTCGTTTGAATTTAAGGGGAACATTAATTGTTGCCCGAGATGCTGCACATGCTAAGATTAAAGAGCTAATTGATTCTGGAAAACCGATGCCTGAATATTTTAAAAACCACCCGGTTTATTATGCTGGTCCTGCTAAAAAACCAGAGGGCTTACCTTCCGGTTCATTTGGCCCTACAACTGCTGGTCGTATGGATAGCTATGTTGATTTGTTTCAAGAGCACGGTGGCTCGAAGATTATGTTAGCGAAAGGAAACCGTTCGCAACAAGTAACGGATGCATGCAAAAAGCATGGAGGTTTCTACTTGGGTTCAATTGGGGGACCTGCTGCTATTTTAGCAAAACAAAATATCAAATCGGTTGAAGTAGTTGATTTCGCTGAATTAGGTATGGAGGCTGTTCGAAAAATTGAAATTGAAAACTTCCCTGCTTTTATAATTTGTGATGATAAAGGGAATGATTTCTTTGCGGAGATTTAATTAGGTTTTTTTATTTAACAAGAGTTCTTAAAAACAAACTTCTCAAGTGTATAGAATTGAATACACTTTTATGAGGTTGCTTCGTTCCTCGCAATGACGAGAACATATTACTTTTCTGAATGACTCGAAAGTAATTTTGATGCAACCTTCATGGCGAGGAACGAAGCAAACTCTCAACCACAACAGCATATTATTTTTCTGAATGACTCGAAAGTAATTTTGATGCAACCGTCATTGCGAGGAACGAAGCAAACTCTCAACCACAACTACGTATTATTTTTCTGAATGACTCGAAAGTAATTTTGATGCAACCGTCATTGCGAGGAACGAAGCAAACTCTCAACCACAACAACGTAGTACTTTTCTGAATGACTCGAAAATAATTTTGATGCAACCGTCATTGCGAGGCACGAACCAAACTCTCAACCACAACAACATAGTACTTTTCTGAATAACTCGAAAGTAATTTTGATGCAACCGTCATTGCGAGGAACGAAGCAAACTCTCAACCACAACAACGTATTATTTTTCTGAATGACTCGAAAGTAATTTTGATGCAACTGTCATTGTGAGGCACGAAGCAAACTCTCAATGACGACAATATTCTATCTTCGAAAATCACTTATACCAAGAAGCGTACTTAACATAATTATTCGCAATTCGGTTAATTTCCCCTTCTACTAAGTCTTGTGGAATGTTTTTAATTTTTTTTGCTGGAACGCCTGCGTAAATTGAACCGGGTTCTACAATTGTTTTGGCTGTTAATACAGCTCCTGCAGCAATAATTGAATTTTCTCCAATTACACAGTCATCCATAATAATAGCCCCCATTCCAA
>JBJKXR010000038.1:0-24803 GCA_045561495.1 Flavobacteriales bacterium
CTTATTTTTTGAGAAGAATAAACAATCATTTCTTAATTATAGAACACAATTTGAAAAAGCAACATTTGTTTGTGACATTAATCTGAGAAAGCCATACTATGACAAGGAAACTATTGATTTGTGTTTGAATGCCGCTGATATTCTAAAAATAAATGATGAGGAATTGGCGTATTTATCAAAAACCTATCAGGTTGAATATGTTATTGATTGGTTGAAAACAGAATTCAACATTCATAAGATTCTTTTAACAGAAGGGGCAAAGGGGGCTAAGTTGTTTTGGGATGATAAAATTATTTCCTGTGAAGTGAAGAAGGTTGAAAATATTAAAGATACTGTTGGTGCAGGCGATTCGTTTACTTCATTGTTTTTGCATGGCATTATACATCAATTGCCTTTGGAGTTGACGATGCAGCGAGCAGCTGATTTTGCTGGGGGTATTTGTCAAACTTCAGGTGCAGTTCCTGTTGAGTTAGCGGTTTACGAAAAGTATAAATTTTGAAGCAAAAATTCACCCTCGTTTTCTGCCTATTATCATTGTCTATTTTGGCCAGCGATAAAGGTTATTTCGTGGTTTTCAAGAATAAAAGTTCAAGCCGTACCTTTAATCCGCATAATTATTTCGATGAAAAAGCCATTGAAAATAAGAATTTATTAGGTTTGCCGGTTTATGATTGGCATGATCTCCCTGTAAATTTAAATTATGTTTCCAAGGTTGCAGAATTTTCTGATTCTTTAGGGTACAAGTTGCGTTGGTTCAATGGGGTTACTGTGTATTGTTCAGAAAAATCTATTGCAGAAATAAAGCAATTGCCTTTTGTGAAAAAAGTCATTAAATGGAAAGGGGCTTCAGAGATATTACCCCAAGGGATACAGATTAATCAAGAGGTTGCTAAAAACTTCCCTGTGTTTCAATGGCAGTTGAATACAATGGGGGGAGAATTGTTTCAAAAAAGAAATATTTTGGGGAAAGGTGTTCGAATTTCTATTGTTGATGTTGGATTTAGAGGGGCTGATGAGAACATTCAATTGAATCATGTATTTGCAAATAATAAACTTATTGATTCATGGGATTTTTCCAAAAACAAACCTTTAGATTTTACAAAAGGTCCTATGCATGGAACTATGGTGACATCATTTATCGTTGGGAAATTAGATTCAAATCAAATTGGTCATGCACCCGAAGCTGAGGTTTTATTTGCTAAAATGAAATCAATTTTGAACTCGAATAAATCGATTGAAGAAGCTTGGTTGAAAGCTGTTGAATGGAGTCACAGGAAAGGTGCTCGGTTGGTAAATAGTTCTGTTGGATATACAGAGGGAAATCATACGCTTGATATGTTAACTGGAGATACATGCTTAATGAGTTTGGCTGGAAATTTGGCCTCTAGAAAAGGTATGCTTATTGTTAATTCCGCTGGTAATGAGGGTGCTGACGATTGGAAAATGATTGCTTTTCCTGGTGATGCGGATAGTGTTTTAACTGTTGGTGCAATTGATCCAAAATCAGGAATAAGAACTAGTTATTCTTCCTACGGACCATCAAAAGACTTAAGCTTAAAGCCAAATTTAACTGCTATAGGTGATGTTTTTTGGTACACAGGTAGTGGTTTGAAGAAGTTAGAAGGAACATCGTTTTCAACACCATTGGTTACGGGTTATGCAGCTTGTGTTTTACAAAACCAACCCTACTTAACTCCAATGAACTTAATTGATACGATTCAAAAAACAGCATCTTTGTATCCTTACTTTGATTATTCTCATGGTTACGGGGTTCCTCGTGCGACATTATATTTTGATGAAGACACTATAAAAGGTAATACTCCAACAATAGCTCTGTTAAAAAGTCCAAATTATTTAGTTGAAGGGTATTATTATTTTAAATATTTAAGCAACAAAGGTACCCAGGTTTTTTATCAGATTATTCATAAAGATGGTTATATAAGAGATTACAAAGTAGTAACGTTTGACAAAAGCAAGCAATCTCCTAAGATTTATTACAAAGACCTTTCAAAAGGTGAGGTGATTAAAGTTTTTCATAGAGGAACATACATTGAAAAGAAAATTGAATGAAAGCTAAAGTCCTTTTTTTATTAGTTCTCCCTATTTTTTCGATGGGACAGGATTATGTGGTTGACGAAATATTTGAACCGGATAATTACTCTGGTGGATTTGCAGAAGTTAGTCCTAATAATCGAATTATATATTCGTGGGGTCTAAATATAGATCATACTGAGTTAAACCTTATCAAAGAGACGGGTTCTAATTATTTTGATTTTCGTTATCAATACAACATACCCGTTTTGAAAACAGTATATTTCACTTTAGGTTTTGGTTCCAATTGGAATGTTTTTAATATGAATAATGATAGTAACTTATTGTATATTGATTCTTTATTTCATGAGAAAAGGAAATTGCGATTTCAAAACATAACGAGTGTTGTAGGTTTGAGATTTCAAGCGAAAAAACACCCTAATGAATCCTGGTGTTTAGAAGTTAATTTTTTAAATGAATATTTGGTCCGATCAAACTATTTAACATGGGGTGAATTGGATGGGATGCGATATAAAAACAAATTTTCAAAACTTAATTTTGTGGAAAAATATCAATATGGACTCGAGGTTAGGAGCGGATATAAAAATATATCCTTATTTTCAAGGTATCGGTTTAGTAGTTTAATAAATCGTTCTTTGGGCGGTGTTGACTTGCCTAATTTAACTTTCGGATTGCAGTTAGATATACCAGCATCTGGAGATATATGATAGAAATATGTGGAAAAGTGATTACAGTATTGATCAAGTTAATTCAATGAGTAAAAATACTATACTCGACGTTTTAGGAATTGAAATAACTGAAAAAGGAGAAGATTTCTTAGTAGGTAAGATGCCTGTAGATTCAAGAACAGTACAACCCATGAGGATTTTGCATGGCGGCGCTAATGTTGTCCTAGCTGAAACTTTAGGTAGTATAGCTTCTTTAATGATTATTAACCCGGACGAAGAGATTAGTGTAGGTGTTGATGTTAA
Organism: Flavobacteriales bacterium; assembly: GCA_045561495.1. Taxonomy (GTDB): domain Bacteria; phylum Bacteroidota; class Bacteroidia; order Flavobacteriales_C. The sequence goes on from JBJKXR010000038.1 coordinate 3,024, forward strand.
TGCGAATCACATTCGTTCTGTAAAATCAGGTTGGGTTACAGGAATTGCAAAACCAATAAATATTGGACGTAAAATTCATGTTTGGGAAATAAAAATTACCGATGAGGAGGAGAGGCTCACTTGTATTTCTAGGCTAACTGTATCTGTTTTGCCGAAAAAAAATAATTAGTTCAAAACAAACGGGGCAATAAGGTCAAATTCTGGAATGTAAACTTTAAAATTTTCGTTTGTTAACAAGTTTTGCATAATATAGTATCCACGCATTCTTCCGATTGGGGAAGTAAGTGATGCTCCTGATTGATAATTGTGAATACCTTGGAATTTTAAGGTGGGCTGTAAACCAATTACGCCATTTCCCTCTACTTCATAATGCTCTCCTTTTGAGTCGAATACAAACCATTTTCGCGAAAGTAATTGAACTGGAAAGTCGTTGTCATTTTTGATGGTTATTTTGTAAGAAAAAACGAATTCTGATTGACCAGGTTTAGAGAATTCTTCCTCATAGTCGCTTTTTACTGTAACTTCAACACCCTCAGTTGTTAAACTTTCCATAAGGCAAAAGTAAGAAAAGAAAAGATTCAGCGCTACTGAAAGATAAATCTTTTAACACCTATTAACGTTTCTGTTTCGTCATTGAAACCTCTGTGATATATAAAAACAGTGTACGTATTTTTAGTTTGATAATGGCTTCCGTCGGTGTTTTCCCATGAAAGGTGTTTTTTTCCAATTTTTTTTGCAACGTAAGCATAATTGTATACCCCTTGTTTTAATAATATGTGCGATTCATAATGCTCCAAGGAGTCTTTGTATGTCATTTTGAAATTTCTATTGATTTCTCCACCACCAATTTCCCCCAAAATATAAACTGAACTGCTGTCCAAGGGTATTTTACGAGCAAATCTAAAATGAACAAAACCATAATCTGAAGTTAGGTTTGGATCTCCATTTGATGGCTTCTTTTCGATGAAAAATTGTCCGTCGTGATCTAAACTTTGTTTGTATTTTAAGTAAGCACGTTTGTAGTCTGTTTTAGGGATAACATGGTATATAGAATCCTTGTAAAAAATCTCTTCAACGCCTTGTCCCAGCTGTTTTAGGTCCCTAAAGTCAAGTATTCTATATTCATTTCCTGCCTCAAATAAGGTTTCATGTTCATTATTAAAAAGTAGTTGATTGTTTTTTATGAACGATGGTTTTAAATTATACTTAGCATTGTCATAGCGTCCATTTTGTATAACAACAGCACTGAATTCATTCATTGGATTATCACTCGGGATTAATGAATGATTAACTGTGAAGTTAGCTAAATGATGTGTTTGCTTAAAATCAAAATTTATAGGAGTTTGCGGTTGGGGTGTTATCGTTGTTTTTGATTCTACTATATAAAATTTTTGAGTCATTACTATTTCTGATGTCTCGGTATCTTTGACTATTAAAATATAATTTCCGCTCATTAAAAATTTATTTTCAGCAGATGGGAAATTTAGAGTGTAATGAATATAGTTCACAGCTGTGTTTTCAGAAAACTCATAATCAGTTATGAATTGATCTTCCATACCTTGAGAAAAATCATGGAAAAATACGTTTTCAGATTTTTTCCAATTTGCATCGCATTTTATAAACGTGTAAGAGAATTCTTTTGCATCATTAGCTAAATAATCAAAACTTAAGTTTAGTTGCTCGTCTGAGTTTAGAGTGATAATGGGCATATCATAACTCATGTTATAATTGGTTAATTGAACGCTTTTTATTGATGAAGAAAATATTTCATTTTTAAATGAGGCCGAGAGGTATAAATTGGAAAAAAGTAGTAAAAGAAGGGTTATTAACAATTTCATATTCCTAAAATAAAGCTCCAGAGTTTAATTTAAATAACAAAATTTTATTTAGAATGGTTTTAAATAACAACGGTGACTCTTAAAATTTAGTATTGAAGCTCTTGTTTTTTTATTTTTGCAGTATTGATTTAACACCCAATTTACAAAGAATGTCAGTACAGATAAAGCTGAAAAAAGGGGCAGACATCAAATTAGAGGGTGTCGCGAGTCGCATTAAAGTAGATGCACCAGCTTCTGATATAGTAGCGATAAAGCCTTCAGATTTTCATGGTGTAATACCAAAATTAATTTTAAGAGAAGGGGCTAAGGTTAAAGCTGGTACCCCCATATTCTTTGATAAGGAGAATGAGGAAATTAAATTTTCATCTCCAGTATCTGGGGAAATAATCGAAATTGTGCGGGGTGCACGTCGAGTTATTTTAGAGATTAAAATTAAAGTTGATAAGACCAATTCTTTTGAAGATTTTGGAAAAATTGATGTGTCAACAACATCATTAGAGGAGTTAAAAAGTAAACTTTTAAATTCAGGATTATGGCCATTTATTCGTCAGCGTCCTTTTAATTGTATCGCTAATCCAGCGGATCAACCTAAAGCTGTTTTCGTTTCAGCATTTGACTCAAGTCCTTTGGCTCCCGACTATGATTTTTTGTTAGAAGGAAGAGAGGATGATTTTCAGTTAGGGATTGATGCATTGGCAAAGTTTTCTAAAAATGGTTTTGTGAATTTAAATATTCCAGCAGACAAAAAGCTTAGATTCAATGCAGAGGACCGATTTACATATACTGATGATGTTGGTAGACAAATAGAGATTGACTACAAAACAGCATCTAACGTATCAGCCTCCCATGGAGCTGCAAAGGCATTACGATTGCTAGAGGAGAATTTTGGTAAATCAAGCGCTTTGTTTTCTAAAGCAAATAATGTTTCATTAGGTGAAATTTCAGGCCAACATCCAGCAGGAAATGTGGGTATCCAAATTCATCATATCAATCCTGTTAATAAAGGTGAAGTTGTTTGGACAGTGAATGCGCAGGATGTTGCTATGATTGGAGCGTTTTTACGAACGGGTCAATTCCACGCCAAGAAAGTTATTGCCCTAACAGGTTCTGAAGTTGCTCGTCCAAAATATTACAATGTGACATTGGGCCAAAGCCTAGAGCCAATATTTGATGATAATTTAAAGGACAATCCGGAAACTCCACGATTTATTTCTGGAAATGCCCTTACAGGGACAAGAGTAGAGAAAGATGGTTTCCTGGGGGCTTATGATTCGCAATTAACTGTTCTTCCAGAAGGAAATAAATATGATTTGTTTGGATGGGCAGTGCCTATTCAACCCAATAAGTTTTCATTAAGTAGGACTTTGTGGTCATGGCTTATGCCAAGTAAGGCCTATCGATTAAATACAAACATGAACGGTGAACAAAGAGCTTTTGTTGTTACTGGTGAATATGAAAGAGTATTACCGATGAGTATTTTCCCTGTTCAGTTGCTGAAGTCTTGTTTAGTGGAAGATATTGATGCTATGGAAGGATTGGGAATATATGAAATAGTTCCAGAAGATTTAGCATTGTGCGAATTTGCCTGCACTTCTAAACAGCCTGCACAGGAGATTCTTCAGACAGGTTTGGATTTGGTTAAAAAAGAGTGCGCATAATTTAATTCAATAAAAGAAGATGAAGTTTTTAGAAAAAATTGTAGACAAACTAGAACCCAACTTTGAAAAAGGAGGGAAGTACGAAAAGTGGTTCCCACTTTTTGATGGATTTGCTACATTTTTGTTTACACCCAAACATACAACAAAAAAAGGTGTACATATTCGTGATGCTGTTGATTTAAAAAGAACCATGAACACTGTTATAACAGCCATGATTCCATGTCTGTTGTTCGGTATCTGGAATACAGGTTACCAACATTACGATGCTCTTGGTTTAACAGAGGAGTTTGGTGTGTTGGATCAGATTTTATTCGGTGCTTTAAAAGTTATTCCACTTGTAATAGTTTCTTATGCAGTAGGATTGGGAGTTGAATTTGGCTTTTGTATTGCAAAAGGTCACCCTATCGAGGAAGGTTTTTTGGTTTCAGGAATGCTTATACCATTAATTGTTCCTGCCGATACGCCTTTGTGGATGGTAGCTGTAGCTACAATTTTTTCGGTAGTTTTTGTTAAAGAAGTTTTTGGAGGTACAGGAATGAATATTCTAAACCCTGCTTTGACTGCCAGGGCATTTTTATTCTTTGCGTATCCAAAGCAATTATCTGGTGATAGTGCATGGGTGAATATGGAGTTGCCTGATGGTTATCAGTATGCTGAAAATGGTACTGTTGTTTTGAATGAATTGGGTCAAAAGGTAGGTGAGGTTGATGCTATAGCGGGTGCTACCCAATTGTCCAGATTCAATGCTTCTATTGGGGTTATGAAAGATACTAAAGATGAACTTGGTGAAGTTGTTGGTGCAGCTAATCAGGCTTTTGATGCTGGATTGGTTAAACTATCTGATAAGTATGAATTGTGGGAGTCTTTTGTTGGTATTATCCCAGGGTCTATTGGAGAGACCTCCGTCATTGCAATTTTAATCGGTGCTGGTTTGCTTTTACACACTGGAGTTGGGTCACTAAAAATAATGCTTTCGGGTATTTTTGGTGCATTTTTCATGACCATAATATTCAATACTGCAGGAATCAATCCATACATGACTGTAGGGCCACTTGAGCATCTATTTGCAGGAGGTTTTATGTTTGGTTTAGTCTTTATGGCAACTGACCCCGTCTCTGCCGCCCAAACTGAGGTTGGTAAAATTATATACGGATTCTTTATAGGCCTATTTTGTATCATGATTAGAGTATTTAATCCAGCTTACCCTGAAGGTATGATGCTGGCTATTCTCTTCATGAATGTTATGGCTCCTTTAATTGACCATTATGTGATTCAAGGAAACATAAAACAGCGCCTAGACAGATTAAAATTAAATACTGCAAATCATTAATACGTTTTAAATAAATGGCAATTAATAAAAATAGTACTGGATATACAATTACATTCTCAATTTTCCTGGTTTGTATATGTGGGGCATTGCTTGCATTTTTAGCTACTCAGTTGAAGCCTTTTCAAAATGCAAATGTTGCCAATGAGAAAAGACAATTTATTCTTTCCGCTGCTGGTTTTGCACCAATGGATAGTTTGAAAAAATTGGAAAAAGTCGAAATTGAAAAAATATTCAATGAATCGGTAAAAAGTAATGTTTATGATTTTGAAGGAGTTCCGATAGAAGGTGAGAATGCTTTTTTAATTGATATTGTTAAAGAGTTTAAGGCAACTAAAAATGAACCTAAAATTCGTAGGTATCCAGTTTTTTCGTGTATTAATGGAGAAGATACGAGCTACGTTATCCCGATGGCAGGAAATGGATTATGGGGTCCTGTTTGGGGGTTTGCGGCATTGGGATCAGATCAAAATACAATTACAGGTATTGTATTTGACCACAAATCCGAAACACCAGGACTAGGAGCGAAAATTACTGATAAAGCATTTGTGGATATGTTTATATCAACAACAAAAACGGTCATGAAAGGTGATAAATACATGGGACTAAAAGTTGTGAAAGGAGGCTTGAAAGAACCAAATCACGAGGTTGATGCTATTGCTGGAGCAACAATAACCTCTAATGGTGTTTCGGCTATGTTGAAAAGTGCTTTTAAGCCTTACATGAAAGCTTGGGATAAGATTAAATAAAAGAAGTATTAAAGATTTAAACAAAACACAATGAGTGCAAAAAAAGAATCATTGTTTTCTAAAAAGAATATGAAGTTAATTAAGGATCCGTTAAACGATTCTAATCCAATTTCAATTCAAGTATTAGGGATTTGTTCTGCATTGGCAATTACGATTATGTTGGAAAACGCTTTTGTAATGTCTATGTCCGTTCTATTTGTTTTAATTATGGCCAATGTTATTGTGTCCTTAATTAGAAACATGATTCCAGATAAAATTAGAATCATTGTGCAGTTGGTTATTGTAGCAACGCTTGTAATCACAGTTGACCAAATTTTAAAGGCCTTTGTTTATGAAATATCGAAACAGCTATCTGTATTTGTTGGTTTGATTATCACAAACTGTATAATTATGGGGCGTTTGGAAGCATTCGCTTTAGGAAATAAGGTAGGTCCTTCGTTTTTAGATGCAATTGGTAATGCCTTTGGATATACATGGATTCTTTTAGTGGTAGGCTTTATTCGTGAAATCTTTGGATCGGGTTCTTTAACTATGTTTGGAATTGAAGGTATGATTCCAGAATCATGGATGATTGAGAACGGGGGATTTTACGAGCATAATGGTTTAATGCTGTTATCGCCCATTGCTTTGTTTTTGGTTGCGGGGGTCATTTGGGTCCAAAGGGCGAAAAATAGAAAACTAATTGAAGAGAATTAATCGAGAAAATTTAAAGAGATGTTAGATTATATAAACATTATTGTTAAAAGTATTTTCGTCGAGAATATGATTTTTGCATACTTCCTAGGTATGTGTTCTTACTTGGCTGTTTCAAAATCTGTCAAAACAGCCTCAGGATTGGGTGCTGCTGTAATTTTTGTTCTATGTGTAACGGTTCCAGTAAACTACATGTTAGAAAATTATGTTTTAGCAGAAGGAGCATTGGTGTGGTTAGATGCTGATTATGGTTTAAATGGTAGCGAAACAATGGATTTATCTTTCCTTTCATTTATCATGTTTATTGCAGTAGTTGCCTCTATTGTGCAGCTGGTAGAGATGATTGTTGAGAAATTCGCTCCTGCACTATATGGAGCATTGGGTATTTTCTTACCGCTTATTGCAGTAAACTGTTCCATATTAGGAGGGGCATTGTTCATGCAAGAAAGACAATATGGTTCTATTGGTGAAGCTACTGCTTTTGCATTTGGTTCAGGTATTGGTTGGTGGATAGCAATTGTTGCTTTGGCAGCAATTCGAGAAAAAATTCGTTATTCTAATGTTCCGGCACCTTTGAGAGGTTTGGGAATAACTTTTATTATTACTGGATTAATGGGGATTGCTTTTATGGCATTCTTAGGTATTGAACTTTAGAAACGGAGAAAAAGAATTTTATATTAATTAGATATGACTATAATTATAAGTGTAGCGGTTTTCTTAATAGTAGTATTGTTGCTAGTAGCGTTACTCCTATTTGCAAAGGCAAAATTATCTCCATCGGGTAAGGTGAAGATTACAGTTAATGGGGAGAGAGTAATAGAAACGGATGCTGGCTCTACGTTACTCTCAACTTTAGGAAACAACAAAATTTTCCTTCCTTCTGCTTGTGGTGGAGGTGGAACTTGTGCAATGTGTGAGTGTCAGGTTCATTCTGGAGGAGGTGAAATATTGCCAACAGAAAAACCGTATTTTTCTAGAAAACACATTGCAGAAAACTATCGTTTAGGTTGCCAGGTAAAAGTTAAGCAGGATATGGAAGTTGAAATTCCAGCTGAAATATTCGGGATTAAAAAATGGGACTGTGAGGTTATCTCTAATTATAATGTTGCAACCTTTATAAAAGCATTTACAGTGAAATTACCTGAAGGTGAAACCTTAGATTTTCAAGCAGGTGGTTACATTCAAGTTGATGTTCCTGAGCTAACAGTAGACTTTAAAAATGATATTAACATTGAGCCAGATCCTTCTGACCCTTTAGGACCTGACAAGTTTAAAGCAGATTGGGATAGATTTGGATTGTGGAGTCTTAAAATGGTGAACTCTGAACCATGTTTTAGAGCCTATTCAATGGCCAATCACCCTGCAGAAGGGAATATTGTAATGTTAACCATTCGTATTGCTACTCCTCCTTGGGATAGAGAAAAGAATAACTGGATGGATGTTAATCCTGGTATTTGTTCGTCGTTTGTTTTTTCTAAAAAAGTTGGAGAGATCGTTACAATATCAGGTCCTTATGGAGAGTTCTTCATTAAAGAAACAGATTCAGAGATGATTTACATTGGAGGTGGAGCAGGGATGGCACCAATGAGATCTCACTTATTCCACCTTTTCCATACACTAAAAACAGGAAGGAAAGTTACCTACTGGTATGGTGGTAGATCGAAAAAAGAATTGTTTTACGAAGAGGATTTCCGTCAAATAGAGCGAGAATTCCCGAATTTTAAATTCCATATCGTATTATCAGAACCTGAGGAATCTGATAATTGGAAAGAAAAGAAAAGTTTAGAGGATGAAGGAGATGGGTTTTTAGGTTTTGTTCATAACGCAGTTATAGAGCATCAATTAAAAGCTCATGATGCCCCTGAGGATATTGAATTCTATTTCTGTGGTCCTCCTATGATGAACCAAGCAGTAATTAAAATGACTGATGATTGGGGAATACCACCAGAAAATGTCGCATTTGATGATTTTGGAGGATAATTCATTCAAAAATTAAATAAAAAGCCACTCATTTGAGTGGCTTTTTTAATTGGTTAAATATATAATTAAGGCATGCTAATTAAATATGGAACTATATAGTTTTGATTGTTATTGCAAATGAACTGGTAATTTAATTTATCTTTTAATTGCAGGTCTGTTTAATTTTATGTGGCTTGCTGTTTTATTGGTTGTTTTCGGCAAATCAAATTGATCAAGCAGGGTATTTATATTATAGCTTGAACCACGAAGAGCATTACTCAAAATGATTATGGTATATTCATTTTCAGGAATTTTTATATAAATATTTCTATTTCCGTGCCACCATCCTGTATGATAAATTATCTTCCCAAGATTTTTGTGCATTTTTATTCGCCAGCCAAGCCCGTAAGATTTATTGTTTCGTATATCGTTGTGCGCTGTAAATGCTAAATTAATTGTTGAATCATTGATTATTTTCCCCATAGACAGCATTCGGTCAAATTGAAGCATATCCTTTGCATTAGAAAAAAAGCCTTTATCTCCTACTACACCATCTAAATAGTCTAGATTAAATGTTTTGTTCGTATGCGTATGTCCTAGAGTTAAATTTGAAGGGGTTTTATTTTGTTTTGCATCAAAAACAAAGCTGTTTTTCATCCCGCATTTTTCTACGATTCTTCTATCAATTACATCTGCATAGGATTTCTTTTCAATTTCTTCTATAATGGATGCTAAAAGCATATAATTTGTATTGCAGTAATTGTATTTCTGATCTGGAGAATAGTAGGGTTTTGGGTTGTGAAAATCAATTACGCAAAGGACCGTGTCATTGTAAATTAATTTTTGTTTGTTCTGAATCATTTCATGACAATAGTAAGGATATGGAGATAGGCCTGATCGATGCGATAGTAGATGCTTTATTGTTATTTTTTGGTAATTTTCAGGAAGGTTGGTAAGGTATTTAGTAATTGAATCATTAAGGTTTAATTTGCCTTCCTCTATTAATTGTAAAACTACTGTTGCAGTTATGGGTTTTGTAATGCTTGCTAGTTGCACTACTGAATTTTTTTTTAGTTTTATTTTCTTTCTAATGTTTGCATAGCCTGATGTAGTGTCAAAAACTACTTTTCCTTTTTTAGCAACTATAATATGCCCATTAAACCTTCGTTTACTAACAAAATTTGTAAAGTATTTTCGAATACTTTGAACTTCTGATTTAGGAATTTGAATGCTTTGAAAATTTAGGGAGTCTAGTCCTACATCTTTTTTAGTATCACTTATAATTTCAGTTTTGGGTTCTGTACATGAAAGCGTCAAAGTAGCGACAAGAAAAAATAGGAAAAGTTTCATAAGGTGCACACAAAGATAAAAGGTTATTCAATGATAACCTTACGAATTTTCATTGAATAACAAAACTTAACTTTTTATTGGTAAATCAAAGAGATGTTTATCTTTAGTATATTGATTGTAATATAAGTTTGGAACAGATATTGTAGTCGCGAGATAGTAAAGGGCAAACGTAATAGGATTATGAGGATAAGTATTCAAAAACTGAAACCATTTTTAATTTTTTTCTTGGCAATTACAATTGTTGCTTGTAATGGTTCTAAAGCTTACACAAAAAAAGCTTCTAGGTTAGCTGCAGCTGGGATTCACAAAGAGGCGATTGAGTATTATATTCAAGCGTTAAATCGTGATCGCTCTAATGTGGAAGCTCAAATTGGATTGAGAAAAAGTGGTGAAGAGGTGATGTCCAAGTATCAATCTAAATTTTTCAAAGAATACAATTCAAGTAATTATAAATCTGCGGTGTACACCTATATTGAAATTGAGGATTTTAAGAAAAAAATAGATGCATATAATGCAGATGTTAATGTTCCTAGTCATTTGACAGAAGATTATCAGAATGCAAAAAAAGAGTATTTAGAGGAAGAATTTGAAATGGCAAACAAACTAATGAGTGAGGAGCAGTTTGAAGCTGCTGAAGCTGTGTTTGTTGAAATTCAAAAGATTGAGCCTAACTATAAAGGAGCAGATTTACAAAAATTAAAGGAAATTGCTCAACTAGAGCCGCCTTATAGGAGAGGAAACAGCTTCCTAGATTTAGGGAAGAATCGATCAGCTTACTATGAGTTTAAGAAGGTTACCGATAAGAATTCAGCATATAAAGATGCTAAATTTAAACTGGAGGAAGCTTTAGATTTATCTGAATATCCTGTTGCTGTATTAAAATTTAAAAATTATTCTGGGGATATTGGAGGCGCTGCAATCGTAGAGGCAAATATTATTAATGATTTATTAGCCAAAAAAGGTCCTTTTTTAAAAGTTCTGGATAGAACACACATGGATAAAGTATTGAATGAACAATATCTTGCTATGAATGGTTGGATGGAAGGAAATGGAGCGGTGAAAACTGGCGAATTGTTAGGAGCTAAAGCTATTTTAAGCGGTAAATTATTGTCTGTGAAGAGTCAAATTCGTTCCCCACAGTTGAAAAGAGAGAAGGCATATAAGAGAAGAGTTGAAAAATATTTTAATAATGTTACTCAAAAAACGGAGTCTAAATATGTGTATGATAAAATCTATTACAACAATTATAAGGGACATACTCAGGTGAGCATTTCTTTTCAATACATCTTAGTTTCCACAGAAACAGGTGAGATTTTAGATTCTGGGATTGAAGAAAAAGTGATTAGAAGTGAAGTGAATTATAATACGTATTCAGGGAATTATAAAAACTTATACCCGGGCACGTGGAATCTTAAGCTTCAAAATTCTACAAATGATAGAGTATATACAAACAGAACCAAGGTGAATAACTTTAGACAGACATTTACTGCTAGTAAAAATATGAAGGGAACCTCTGAATTGCGTATGGATGGATTAAAATCTATTGGATCTTCAGTAGCTGCAAAAGTATATCTTTTTAATCCCGAAAAATAATGGCAAAGTATCTTTCATACATACTTATTTGTATACTTTTTGTTGGTTGTAAATCAAGCGAGGAACGATTGTTAAAAAGAAATTCAGCACCGCATTGGGTTCAAACAACACCTTTACATCCGGATTACTATATTGGTGTTTATAGTGTTCAAAAGGTTGGTGTCGACTATAGAGAAAAAGCGAAAAGAGGTGCTTTAGAAAATTTAGCAAGTGAGATTTCTGTGAATATATCTGCTGAATCTGTTTTGACAACTCTTGAAACGGAAGGGGCTTTTAATCAAGAATATCAGCAAAAAATTAAAATTCAATCCACTGAAGATATAGAGGGGTATGAATTGGTAGGTGCTTGGGAAAGCGATTCTCAATACTGGGTGTATTATCGTTTATCAAAATCAATATATGCTCAAATTAAAAAGGATAGGATGGATAAGGCATTAACTCTTGCTAAGGATTTTTTTAGGCGGTCTAAAGAAAGCCACGATAAAAATAATTACCACGATGCTTTTATTTTGGGTATAAAATCTCTTGAAAGTGTAAGTAAATATCTTGATCAGCCATTAAAAACAACCATTGATGGGAAAGAGGTTTGTTTTGCAACTGAGGTTATGAGTTATACTCAAGAGATGGTAAGTGAAATTGTTATTACCCCTTCTAAACCTGAATATTCTATTGTATTAGGAGAACATTTAAAACAAGAAGATATTTATTTTGTTGTGAAAAATAATGAAGGAGTTCTCTTGTCACAAATACCGCTTCGATGTCAATATAAGGCAGTGTTTTTTAAAAATTATAAAGTACAATCTGATGATTTGGGAAGAGCAGGTGTTTCAATAGGAAAAATAAAACAAAGTCAACAAGAACAATTTATTATTGCTAATCTGGATTTTGAAGAATTAACTACAAACCAAACAAAAGATAAAATTGTGCTTAAATTATTGAATTACATCCCCTCTAAAACAGGAAAAATAAAACTTAATGTAAGTCCGCCGAAAGTATATATATTGGCTAATGAAAAAGAATTTGGAATCATAAAAAACCCTACTCTAACGCCAACAGCAAAGCAAGTTTTAACTTCAAGGGGACTACAAGTAGTTTCTACACAAAAAGAAGCCGATTTAATTATGGTCATTAATTCTAATACAAAAGTTTTGGGAAGCAATAGGGGTACTTATCAGGTAGAGTTAACAGGTACCATCGAAGTAACAAAAGCCATTAATGGTGAGATTGTGTTCTCCGAAGTTATTCAACCTACAAAGGGGTTGCAGCTGAATCGAGTAAAAGCATCATTGGATGCCTATTCAAAGGCAGAAATGTATATAAAGAGAAGGCTGATTCCAAAATTAACGAACCAATATTTTGCATTTTAGTTATGATTGATCTTCCTTCTAGTTTCAAGGCATTTATTTTTGATTTAGACGGGACTCTAGCGGATACAATGTCTGTTCATTATAAAGCATGTCAATTGGTTTGCAATCGAAACGGGTTTGATTTCCCTGAAGATTATTTTTATCAAGAGGCAGGAAAGCCTACTCTTGAAGTATTTAGAAATTTGATTCTTAAATTAGGAATTAAGGGTATTGACGGCAATGAATTGGGGCAAGAAAAAGAAAAAAAGTTTTTAGAACTTATTCCTTCGGTAAAGCCAGTAAAATTTGTTTCACAAATAGCTAAGAAGTATAAGGGTAAGATTCCAATGGCAATAGGTAGTGGGGGGCAAAGGAATACGGTGGAATTAACACTTACGGCAATTGGTTTTGATGATTTTTTTGATTCCATTGTTACTTGTGATGATGTTGAATATCATAAACCACATCCTGAAACTTTTTTAAAAGCCGCATTAGAAATGGGCGTGGAACCTCATGAATGTGTGGTTTTTGAAGATGGAGATCCAGGGCTTGAAGCCGCAAAAACAGCAGGGATGATGACTATAGATGTTAGATACTATATATAATAACCCCTCTTAAAGGTAACATTTCAGGTAATTCTTTCAGTATATTAGGTTATGGTAGTTTTAGGTTTGATGTCCGGAACGAGTTTGGATGGTTTAGATTTGGCTTTAGTTCGTTTTTTTGATGGCGGGAAAAAATATGAGCTTTTTTCTGCTTTAACCATTAATTATTCTCAAGATTGGTCTTCTCGTTTAAAAGAATCTAGACAATTATCTAAAAATGATTTAAAAGATTTAAGCCTTGAATATGGCAGTTTTATAGGGCAACAAGTGACCTCGTTTTTAGATGGAAAAGAAAAGCCTGATTTAATATCTTCTCATGGTCACACGGTTTTTCATCAACCTGAAAAAGGAATTACTGTACAAATTGGAGATTTAAATAACATAGCATCGGTATCAGGGATTACAACTGTAGGAAATTTCCGAAGTATGGATGTTTCAAAAGGTGGGCAAGGTGCCCCTTTAGTTCCTGTTGGAGATGATATGTTATTCTCAGAATACGATTATTGTGTAAATCTTGGTGGGATATCTAACTATAGCGCAATTAATGAAGGAAAAAGAATAGCAAAAGATATTTCTCCTTGTAATATTATTTCTAATATTTTGTCGGAGAAACTTGGTGTTGAATATGATAAAAATGGTGATTTTGGCAGAGTTGGTAAAATTCAAAAAAGCCTTCTTTATAAATTGAATCGGTGGCCGTATTATGTAAATGGAAAAAGTTTAGGTATAGAAAATCTAGAAAATAATTTCATACCTATTTTCGATAATTATTCATGTGCAGTAGAGGATAAGTTAAGAACATATTATGAGCATATTGGCCAAGTAATTGGAAGTTGTTTGAAAGGACAAATGAATAAAGCACTATTTACAGGTGGCGGTGTGAAAAATTCATTTTTAATGAATTGCATTGGAAAATATTCAGATAGTAAAGTTGTTGTACCGTCGAATGAAATAATTGATTTTAAAGAAGCAATAATTTTTGGTTTGCTTGGTTATTTAAGGATAAACAACAAAATTAATATTTTAAGTTCGGTTACTGGGGGGCGTCAAGTGACTCATCTTCAGGGGATGTTGTTTATAGGTAACTAGAGCATCAATTATATGTTTTAGATGAAAATACATGATAAATATGCAAAGTTTTGAACAAAAAAAAAGGCTGTCAAAAGAGAGCCTTTGTTAATCAATAAAAAAAATATTTTACGCCAATCTAACGTCAACTGCATTAGGACCTTTACGTCCCTCCGCTACGTCAAATGTAACTTCATCATTTTCTTTAACTTCATCAACTAATCCAGAAACGTGAACAAATATTTCTTTTTCTGTTTCTTGATCTACAATAAATCCAAAACCTTTGGAATCATTGAAAAATTTTACTGTACCTTTTGCCATTATATTAAATTTATTCTGCAAAGTTAACTCAAATTTTTTAGTTTAACGTCACATTGGTGATTTTTTAAAAAAATACACTTCGAATTTGACATGTTTTTTTAGTACAAAAACAAAAAAAGGCTATCAAAACGATAACCTTAAAAATCAATTAAAAAAATATTTTATGCCAATCTAACGTCAACTGCATTAGGACCTTTACGCCCGTCAGCTACGTCGAAAGTAACTTCATCATTTTCTTTAACTTCATCAACTAATCCAGAAACGTGAACAAAAATGTCTTTTCCTGTTTCTTCGTCTACAATAAAACCAAAACCTTTGGAATCATTGAAAAATTTTACTGTACCTTTTGCCATTGTATTATAATTATACCTGCAAGTTACTCTAATTATTTGATTAACAGGTCATAAATATTCAATAAATCATTGTAAAGTCTAAAGTTTAACTATTTTTTAACCTACTAACACAATCAGTTTTGATACTTTCTTTCACAACAATGCGTTGATAAGAAAACTTTGGCTTAATGTCTGCTTACCTCTGAACGTAGTATTTTTAATATTGGTATAAACTGCTTTAATGCATGGGTTATTTGAGTGGTTATGATTTTATTCTCAGTAACCACTTTTTTAAGGACAAATTGTTTCATATGAAATTGATAAAAATAATAGCGGTAATTTTTTTCTTCTTTCTATTCAGTCTATCAAATGCACAACAAAGTTTGGTGTATTCACATTCTAATGCAGACTTTAAAAGAGCTAAGGAACTGTTTACGGCAAAAAAATACGTTGCTGCTCAAAGAAAATTTAAGAAGGTATGCGACAAAATTGATGAACCTCATTCTGAGGTGAAAATGAATGCCGAATATTACGTTGCTTTGTGTGCCTTAGAATTATTTAATCAGGATGCAGAGTATTTATTTGTAAGATTTATTGAAAATCATCCTCAAAGTCCAAAAATACGTAGAGCAAGGTTCCAATTAGCGCAATATAATTATCGAAAAAAAAGATGGACAACAGCTATAAAATGGTTTGAGCAAGTAGATGAAAATGATTTAGAAGTAAATGAACTTCCTGAATACCAATTTAAATATGGCTACTCATTGTTTAGAAAAAAGAAGTATTCAGAAGCTCAAAAGTTATTTCACAAATCAAAATCAGTGACAAGCGATTACCAAAAGTCATCTCAGTTTTACTTTGCTCATCTTTCGTATACGTTTAATTTCAATGAAATTGCTTTTAAGGAATTTAAAAATTTAGAAAATGATTCTGTTTTTGCACCAATTGTTCCTTATTACATTACACAAATTTTGTATTTACAAAATAAAAATGAGGAGTTGGTAGAATATGGCGCTCCTTTTCTAAAAAAGTCAAACACAAAAAGAGCCTCAGAAATTGCTCGTTTAGTTGGCGAGGGGTTTTATAAACTAGGCAACTATGATAGTACTGTTGTTTACTTTGAAAAGTTTAAAGAAAAAGTAACTAAGATGGATACAATGGCCTATTTCCAATTGGGGTATTCCTATTATAAGAAAGGAGATTACAAAAAAGCTTTGAATAACTTAAACAAGTCTTCTGATGATGAAACTAAATTAGGCCAATTATCCATGTATTATTCTGGGGATTGTTACATACATCTTGATAACAAACGAGCTGCCCGAAGAGCATTTAGAAATGCACATAAGAATCATCACGATTTTGACATTACAGAAAATGCTTTATTTAATTATGCTAAACTTTCTTTTGAATTGGATATAGATCCTTATCATGAAAGTATTATAGCCTTGGAAAATTATATATATCAGTATCCAAAATCAGCAAATGTAGACAGAGCAAGAAAGATCTTGTTAAATGTATACTTAAATACAAAGGATTATCCTAGAGCAATTAGTGCATTGGAAAAAATAAAAGATAAGGGTCCTGAGTTAAATTATGCGTATCAAAAAGTTACTTATTATAAGGGAATACAAGAGTTTAATAATCAGCAAATTGGATTTGCTAATAAGGGTGAGTTGGAAAATTTTCGTAAGGCCATTTATTATTTTAACAAGTCATTAAAAAATCCCGAAGATAGAGAAGTTGTTGCATTAGCAAACTATTGGAAGGCAGAGTCATTTTATAAATTGGATGAATTTAAAGCTGCTTTAGCTCAATATGAAGTGTTTAAAGGTTCTTCGGGAGCTATTTTATTAGAAGAATATAAAGAAGTGGATTATCAATTGGGTTATGCAAATATGCGTTTAAGAGAATATGGTCCAGCAATTAAAGCATTTAGAAATTATTTAAACAAACATGCCAATGATGCGCCAACAGATAAAATTAAGGATGCGTTTTTAAGAACGGGTGATGCTTATTTAATTTTAAGTAACGGGTTGACTGGTTCTGAAAAGCAAAATGAATTAATCCATGCAGTTAATTATTACAAAAAAGCTATAAAAATAGGTGAGCGGGAGACAGATTATGGATATTTCCAGTTAGGACAGGCATATAAACTTTTGAATAAATATGAATTGGAAGCAGAGGCTTTTGAAAACCTGATTTTTAACTACCCTACTAGCAAGTATATTGATGACTCTAAGTTTAAGGCTGGTGATGTGTATTATCAAAGACTTGAAAAGTTTGATATAGCGTATAAATATTTTCAGGATATAGTTGACAACCACACAAACAATACTGCATTAGTTCAGCAATCCTTAAATAAGATGGCTAATATCAAGCGAGACAGAAAGCTTTTTGAAGAATCTGCAAAGTTATTTGAGACTGCTGTGCAAAAAGATCCAAAAACTGAATACGCCGCCAATGCTTTAAGAGGCTTAAGACAGGTTGCAACATTTGATTTAAAAGATGTAAATCGATATTTAAATTTTAGGGCTGGTTTGGGCTTGCCTGACGAATCAATGGGAGCAAAAGACACATTAGTTTTTGAAAGTGCAAAAGGGTACTACAAGGACAAAGATTATGTTGTTGCTACAAATAAACTAGAGACGTATTTATCTGATTTCCCAAACGGGATTTTTTCTAATGACGCAAATTATATGATTGCTGAAAGCTATTTTGTACTTGATAAGGAAAGTCAGTCTTTACCTTATTTTGAAAAAGTTATTGAAGCGCCATATGGGGAATGGACAGAAGAGGCTTTATATAAAGCTTCAGCAATTTACATGAAGAATAAGGAATACCAAAAAGCAATTGGCCGGTTTTTACTTTTAGTTGAACAAACTGAGTATGATCTCTATGAGAAAGATGCTCTAGTAGGTTTAATGATTGCGTACTCGAAGGTAGAGGATTTTGAGTCTACTGTTAAGTATGCTTTACTTGTAGAAAGCAACAAATTGACAGAAAATTCAAATAAATTTCAAGCTAGATTATTACTTGGTAATGCTTACCTGAAATCACATAAATATGATTCAGCGTTTAGTGCTTTTGAAAAAATCGCAAATGAAACGCAAAAAGTAATGGCTGCTGAGGCAATTTATCAAATGTCATTTATAAAATATTTGAAAGAAGATTATAAAACAAGTCAAGAATTGGCTATTCGACTACTTAAAGAGTTTTCTAATTATCCTTATTGGTATTCCAAAGGGTATATTTTATTGGCCGATATACTCATAAAGAATGAGGCCTTAGTTGATGCAAAATATGCTTTAAAAAATGTGTTGGAGCATTCAACAGATCAGAAAATTATTGATGAGGTGAATAAGCGATTAGCTGAAATTGAGGCTATTGAGCAGGCTGCTTTAAAAGTAGTTGAAAAAGAAGAAGTGTTTATTGATATAGGAGATGAAGATAATGTAAATAAAGAACTGTTTAACATTGAAGAAGAAGAGGATCAGGAGCCTTTAGATTCTTTACATTTTGATACGACAAATCCTACTGATTCTTTAAATCAAAAATAAAATGACAAAGAGTTTAAAAAAAATATTTTCATTACTAATTATTTTTTCCACCAGTGCTTTTGCGCAAACTGAATTTAATGATACAACTAAGGTTGTTGATGGAATGAAAATTTATATACCTGGAGAAGGGAAGGTAACTGTGAATTATGGAAAAAAGATAGGTGATGATCCACTTTTTCAAGATTCATCTAAAATCGAAACTAAGGTAAAATATTTCTTTTTGGATAAGAAAACAACTTCTGATTTTAAAGTAAAGTCTATAAAAGCTCCAAAAATTAGAATGGTCGAACCTTTGGAAAAAATTAGAAAACGCTATGTTGCTTTTGGAATAAATGATTTCAAAACTACTCCAATGGCTGAATTAAGGTATTCAACTTTGCGGAATAGAAAGTACAATGCTGGTTTTGACATGAAGCACTTTTCTCAAAAGCAAAATGTAGGTTCTCCAATTGATGCACTATATGGCAATTCAACGGTTTCTATTTATGGAAAACGATTTTTAAAAGGAAAGACATTGTATGGGTCGGCTGATTATGAAAATAATGTTTTCAATTTTCATGGTTTTGATAAAGATCAGTTTATTTCATACGAAGCAAAAGATTTTAAAAGAGGGGTTGGTAAATTCACTATTGAAACAGGTTTAAAGAGCACATCGAAAGATCAATCAAGATTGGGATATGATGTAGGTGTAAATTATAATGAGCTGTCCCTAGATGAAATGGCTGCGGTGGAGCATAAAATTGATTTTGATCTCAATATGAATAAATATCTTATTTGGACTAAACACGACTGGTTTAAAGGAGTTTTTAATCTGGATTACAATGCAAGTTACTTAAATTCAGGAAGGCCAAATAAGGATCATGAGTCTTTCTATTTTAGTGTTTTTCCTTCCTTTGATTTACAATTTAAAGAAATAGATTTCGCTATTGGTGCAAAGGCATTTTATCAAACAAACAACAAAGTTTTTAGCGGAATGCCTTATTTAGAGGCGGATTGGTCTTTTGTAAAAGAAGTCTTGCACATTTTTTGTAGGTTTCAAAATGATTACAAACGACTTTCCTATTTGGATTATGTCTACGAAAACCCATTTATTGCAAATTATCAAGATATTCTTAATGTAAATGTTCCAGTTGATTTTATGGGGGGAATTAAAGGAGCGTTTAGTTCCAACTCTAGTTTTAGTTTAGGTTTTCGATACCGTAATTACAAGTCTATGCCGATTTACTATAATTTGAGTAATAACCCTATCTTAGAATTCAATGTAGTGGAAGATAAGGTAGTAAATAGACAAGGATTCTTAGAGTTTTTACACGAAGGCAAAAAGTTGAATGTTTTGACAAAAATCGAATACAATTTATACGATGTTTTCAATTTAGAAGCCTATCATTTACCAGCTCTATACGGAGAAACAAGGCTTGGATATAAACTTCAAGATAAGTTTGTTCTGGGAACAGACCTGTTCTTTTATGGAGAGCAGTTGGGCATTGAGTCATTTAATCAGAACGGTCGTCCAAACACAATTACAATAAATCCAATTTTCGATTTTAATATTGATTTTAGGTACAATTATTCTCAAAAATTGGGAGCATTTATTAAAACGAATAACATATTAAATACTAAGCATCAGCGTTGGGATCAATATGCTAATTATGGATTCAACATGTTGGTTGGCGTAGATTATAATTTCTGATAATGAAAATTAAGTTTTTTGTTTTTTCACTACTATTTCTTGGGGTTTTTCATTTTATTCATGCAAAAAAAACAACTCCAAAAGAATACATTGAAATGTACAAATCAGACGCAATCAAGGAAATGAGGCGCTCTGGAGTACCTGCAAGTATAACCTTAGCTCAAGGTATGCTGGAAAGCGGCTATGGAAATAGCGAGTTGGCTAAAAATGCAAACAATCACTTTGGTATAAAGTGCCATTCAACTTGGCAGGGGGCTATTTACCGTTTGGATGATGATAAAAAAGATGAATGCTTTAGAAAATATAAAACAGTATGGCAGTCTTATCGAGATCATTCTGATTTTTTAAAAGGGAGTAGGCGTTATGCTTTTCTGTTTGATTTAAAAATGACGGATTATAAAGGCTGGTGCAGAGGGCTTAAAAAAGCAGGCTATGCCACAAATAAAAAGTATGCGAACCTTCTAATTGATATGGTTGAGCGTTATGACTTAAATCGCTTTGTACCAAAAAAAAAGTTTAGAACTACTAACCGCAAAAACAAACTGAATGATAAAGTAAAAGATAATGGCGACAATAGAAGTAATGCTCGGTTAGAAGTAGAAGGAAACGATGACTTTGAAATAACAATAGGCAAAAGTGGAAATCAAATTAAAAAATCCGCAAATTGGATTAATTATATAGAAATAAAAAAAGGCGATACCTATTATAATATTTCTAAACAATTTAATATTCCATTATCAAGACTGCTCAAATATAATGATTGCAATTCGGATACATTACTTCAAATAGGCTCTCCTGTATATTTACAACCTAAGCGATCAAGAGGTACTCAAAAAATATATATTTTCCAGTCAGGTGACAATTTGTACCGAATATCTCAAAAATTCGGAATTAAGTTGAAACACCTTTACAAAAGAAATAATTGGCAGGGAGGTTATTGTCCAAAAGAAGGTGAGAAAATCTATTTAAAAGGGAAACGAAAATAAAATAACATTCGTTTTCCTATTGTAAATTGGTCATTTTAAGACATTTAATTTCAGGTTTGATAAGTAAAAATGATTAAAAAATAGACTCCTTTTTTCAAGCGGATTTGTTTTTTTTCTTTTATAAACTTATTTTTGCACCTCTTTTTTAAGTTAGTTTTACATGAAAATTGAAAAAAGATGGGTTGTTTCTTTTGCTCTAATAGCAATAGTTTCAATAGTTGCATTGTTTTGGAGTAATATATCAGGAGCAATTTTTTCTAATGGGTCTTCTGGATTAGCTGATAATTTTTTACCTGCAGATTCATATGATACTGCAGATACAGCTTGGGTTCTTACTTCAGCATGTTTGGTTTTATTAATGACTCCTGGATTATCCTTCTTTTATGGTGGAATGGTGGGGAAAAAGAATATAATTTCAACCATGCTACAGTCTTTTATTTGCATGGGTATTATTAGTTTAGTTTGGGTAGTTGTAGGTTTTGGTTTAGCATTTGGGGATTCAATTTTAAGTTTTGAATCTGTAACGGACACAGGAGAGGTAATACAACACAGTATTCTAGGGAATCCATTTTCATATACGTTTTTTGAATTTATAGAAGATTTTGGAAGTTCTCCTCATAAGCAAATGGCTTCCACAATACCTTTTGTTCTATTTGCTATTTTTCAAATGAAGTTTGCCATTATTACGCCTGCTATAATAACAGGTTC
>JBJKXR010000039.1:0-23868 GCA_045561495.1 Flavobacteriales bacterium
CTTCAATCAAACGAGCATTATAATTGAAGACAATATGGTTGCTAAAAACCAGTTGTTGGGGAAAAGTAGTGCATACTTTCATTTTTACCCAGGAATAGAAGTTAGCATAGAACAAAACAGAATACTAGTTGATGGCTGTGACTTAAATTTTTCAGGAGCTACCAGCACTCGGATAAAAGAATATACTTATGCACATGGTTATAACAATACCGAAAAAGCGAAACTTGTTGAAGTGATATTCAAAGAGAAATTAGTTACCAATATTATATTGAACGGCTCTAAAGCTAAATAGAAAGTCAGATGAGAATTCTATTTATAACTGATAATTTCCCTCCTGAAGTTAATGCGCCTGCCAGCAGGACTTTTGAACATTGCAGGGAATGGGTAAAAAAGGGAGACGAGGTAACGGTAATTACATGTGCGCCAAATTTCCCTAAAGGGAGGGTGTATGATGGTTATAAAAATAAGCTGTATCAAAAGGAGCAAATAGAAGGAATTCGAGTGATTAGAGTATGGTCTTATATTTCTGCTAATGAAGGCTTTGCAAAACGAATTATTGACTTCATGAGTTTTGCATTTATGGCCTTTTGGGCAGGGTTGTTTGAAAAAGCGGATATAATCGTAGGAACTTCACCACAATTTTTTACAACTTGGACAGCAGAGACCCTCTCTTTTTTTAAGCGAAAGCCATGGATCTTCGAATTAAGAGATATTTGGCCTGAATCTATAAGAGCAGTGGGTGCAATTAGTGGCGATAGTAAATTATTTAAAACACTTGAAAAAATTGAATTAAGGCTGTATAAAAGATCGTCAAGAATAATTTCTGTAACGAATTCATTCAAAGAAAATTTAATTTTAAGGGGAATAGATGGTGACAAAATACGCGTGGTTCGTAATGGAGCGAATCTGGAAAGATTTTCAAAAAGAAACCGCCATCTTGAATGGGAAGAAAAACTAGGGTTAAAAAACAAATTCGTTGTTGGTTATGTAGGTACTCATGGAATGGCCCATAAGCTTGACTTTATAATTAATTCATGGCCGAGGGAGCAAGAGGATTTGCATCTAATTTTAATGGGTGATGGCGCTGAAAAAACAAAACTACAAGAACTTGCTAAATCTTTGGATATTCTGAACATTACTTTTTTAGAGAGTATGCCTAAGAATGACGTTCCTGATGTACTTTCTTTAATGGATGTATCTCTTGTTCCATTGAAGAAAAGTGACTTGTTTAAAACGGTTATTCCGTCTAAAATTTTTGAAAATGCAGCCATGCAAACACCAATTTTATTGGGAGTTGAAGGAGAAAGCGCTAACATCATCAATGAATATGGCGCTGGATTGTGTTTTGAGCCAGAAAATAAAACAAGTTTCATTAAAAACTTAACCATATTAAAAGAAAATAAAGAGGTGTATTTTAGTTGTCAAAATGGATGCTTAAACCTTGCAAAAGCTTTTGATAGAAGGAAAATGGCTGATGAGATGAGAAAATATATTCTTGAGATTTTATAAAAAGCGAGGCAACGTTCTGTATGCGATTAAGTCAATTGCACATCTGGGAAAATAAAAAATGTATCTTTGCAAAAGATAAAAATTATGATAGAACTTCTGCTTTCTTTTATCTCAAGTCTTGTAATTGTTCTTACTGCAATTCCATCGGTTATTCGAGTTTCATACTTGAAACATCTCTATGATGTTCCAGACGAAAGGAAATCACACGAGAAAGTAGTCCCTACCTTGGGCGGTCTTGCAATTTTCGCAGGCTTTATGGTAAGCACAAGTCTTACAATTCAAGAGCAGCACTTCAACTACAACTATTTGGTTGGAGCATTAATGATTATTTTTTTTATAGGAATAAAGGATGATATTTTAATTACAGCACCCATAAAAAAATTAATGGGTCAGCTTTTAGCGGCAGCAATTCTTGTTGTTCTCGGAGGGGTTAGAATAACAAGTATGTACGGGTTTTTAGGCGTTGACACGTTATCTCCTGAGATTTCAGCTTCATTAACGATTTTCACTTTAGTAGTCATTATGAACGGGTTTAATTTAATTGACGGGATAAATTGGCTTTCAGCTGGAGTTTCTATAGTAGTTACATCTTTTTTTGGAGTTTGGTTTTGGGTTACGGGTCATAATGATTTGGCAATTGTATCTTCATCGTTAGTTGGGTCTCTTTTAGGGTTTATGTGGTTTAATAAAACCCCTGCTAAAATATTTATGGGTGACACAGGGTCATTAATTTTAGGATTGATTATAGGCGTTCAAACTATTTATTTTATTAGATTAAGCCCAGAGTCTAATTGGTCTTTAAATTCAGCCCCAATTATAGCTTTTGGTGTTTTGATTGTCCCCCTATTTGACACCTTAAGAGTTTTTATATCTAGGGCTTTAAAAGGAAAGAGTCCTTTAAATCCAGATAAGAATCATATTCACCATAGGCTTTTAGAATTAGGATTTTCTCATATGAAAGCGTCAACAGCAATTATGCTTTTTAATGTGCTGTTTGTTCTTATGGTGTACGCATTACGGAATATCGGCAGCCTTGAATTATTCTCTTTGGAAATATTAGTTGCCTCAGTATTTACGTCAATACCTTCTCTAATTATAAGGAGGAAAAACAGCAAAAATGCACTTCAAGTAGTTCATCCCGAGCCTTTAAAAAAACCTAAAAAAAGAAAAGGTGTTGCTAGCTAACTTTAGACTCGCTTTTGGAATTTTATTACTTCCAGTTATTTCTTTTGCGCAATTTAATGTTTTAAATCACGAAGTTGAATGGATGTTTGACCGCGAGTTATCAGATGGTGATACCTTATTGAATTCAAATATCAGCTCAGTAGAAAATAATTTTGTTTTTGAAAATTTATCGTCTGATACGTTTCGTTTAAGTTCAAAATATTCATTAATTGATTGGGCATTTAACAAGAACATTTATGGTATTAAACGCGAAGATTATACGTTTATTTTAAATCCTGTTTTTGACATACAAACAGGATCAGGGAATTCTTTTAGTACAAGAAGAGGAGGTTACGCCCGCGGTTCAATAGGGTCCAAATTTATGTGGGTTTCATCGTTTTATGAAAACTATCAAAGTTTTGACCCAAGAATTACCAATATTGTTAGAGAAACGGCTGTCGCTCCAGGTGAAGCAGAGGTGAAAAACCCTTTAGGGTATTTTGATTATTCGGTTTCTTCAGGAGGAATTAGTTATGAGCTTAATAAGCATTTTAATTTTATAGCTGGTCATGGAAAAAACTTTATAGGCAATGGGTATAGAAGTCTTCTTTTGTCTGATGCATCAGGGAACTATCCTTTCCTAAAAAGCAACTTAAAAATTGGCAAAGTGAATTATTCGTTTATTCTTGCTGAATTTATTGATTTTACAAATGATTTGATTGGAGATGGTTTAAAACGTAAAAAGTACGGAAGCTTTCATTATTTAGATGTTTTAGCGACTAAAAAAATAAAACTTGCCTTTTTTGAAGCTGTTATTTGGGAAGGCGATTCTTCGGCAAGAACACAACTAGAGTTAAATTATATTAATCCTTTTGTTATACTAAGACCGTTAGAATATAATATTGGTTCACCAGACAACATGTTAATTGGATTAAATGGAAGTTGGGATGTTCACAAATCAATAAATGTATATGGTCAGTTATTATTAGATGAGCTTCATTCAAGCAATCTTATTAATAACCCAACATGGTGGGCAAACAAATATGGATATCAATCTGGTTTAAAAATACACAACTTACCAGTTCATAATTTAGTGATAATTGGTGAGCACAATACTGTAAGACCCTTTACATATTCTCACAAGACTTCAGGAATGAATTATGGGCATAATTACAATTCATTAGCTCATCCCTATGGAGCTAATTTTAGAGAAGTGTTAGGGGTTGTTAATTATAGAATGAGGCGATTAAATATAAACTCAAAACTTGTTTATATATCTGGAGGAGAGGAGGTTTCTGATTCTATTTCAAGCGGTAAAGATATATTTAAATCGTACAACGATAGGCTTTATGAAAACGGCTATAAAATAGGTCACGGAATAGAATACAAACAGCTTTTTTGGGATACGAAATTAAGTTTTATTCTTAACCCAAAGTATCTTTTAATGTTTGAAATGGGGTATCAGAACAGAACCCAATGGATAGGTGATAATAAAGAAAATCATCATTACCTTTATGGAGGTTTTAGGACATCTTTATTAAACCTTTACTATGATTACTAAAAATAAATTTTTTGCGCTATTTATTTTTGCCAGCTTTACTTCTTTTGCTCAGCAGTTATTTTACCCCTTAGATCATGATGAAAATGCATTCATAGAGATGTATTTAAACGACACTAAGTCTAATGCACACACCTCCATAAAACCATATTTTTATGAGGACGTTAAACGGGAAATAGATATCGATTCAATAGATTCCACTGTAACGGATACGAATCGACTCTCAATACAATCAGCATCTACCTGGGCAAAGTTTTTACGCTGGTCCGAAAATAAGTTGATGGATGAGGATTTGGTTTATATAAACAGTGGTGGATTAAAGTTAAGAGCTAATCTTTTACTGGGTCTTCAAACCGGAAGAGAATTCTATCAAGAAGATAATTTTTGGACAAATACAAGAGGCTATTGGCTCTCTGGTCAAGTTGGAAAAAAAGTGTTTTTTGAGTCCGCTTTTTATGAAAATCAAGCTAAGCTATTACCGTACATTAATTCAAATGCAACCGCGAATTTTGTTATGCCTGGGCAGGGTAGGTATAAAATATTTAAGGAAAACATTGGTGCAGACTGGGCTTTTGCTTCGGGAGCAGTTGGTTACAGAGCTAATAAATATTTTACAGCGTATCTTGGGCACGGAAAAAACTTTTTTGGTGATGGATATCGTTCATTGTTGCTAAGTGACAACTCATTTAATTATCCCTATTTTAAGTTTGAAACAACGGTTTGGAATATCAAATACGTTAACCTTTGGGCTCAATTGAATCACATCGGTTTTCAGGATGCAGCAGACAGAAATTGGGCGCAAAAGTATTTGTCGGTGCACTATCTGAGTTGGAATATTACAAAAAGGTTAAATATAAGTTTGTATGAGTCTATATCATGGCTCAAAGCTGATAAAGGCTTTGATTGGCAGTATGCAAACCCTGTAATATTTATGCGCCCTGTTGAATGGCAAAATGGTTCGGCCGATAATGTTTTATTGGGTTCATCATTTAAATACAAAATGAACAACAATTTTTTGGTTTACGGGCAAGCTGTTCTGGATGACTTAAATTTCGCAGAATTAAAAAAGGGTAACGGATATTGGGGGAATAAGTTCGGCGGTCAACTAGGGATAAAAGCCTATAACATTTTAAACATATATGGGTTATCCGCTCAGGCTGAATATAATGTCGTAAGGCCTTTTACATACACTCATTTTGATAGTACTAATGCACACGGGCACATGAATGAGCCCCTAGCGCACCCTCTTGGGGCAAATTTTCAAGAAGCTGTTGCTTTTCTGCGCTATAAGCACAATCGGCATAAACTTACACTTAAGTTGGTGTGGTCTGAAATCGGAAAAGACACCTTGGGAATCAATCATGGGGGAAATGTTTTTTATGGGTACAATACAAATCGTGTAGATATTAATGGAGACGAAGGGCTCTCAGGTTATTCTGTTGGCCAAGGTGACTTAAACAATTTAAATTTTTTAGATTTTAAATATGCTTTTTTAGTAAACCCTAGGGCACGTCTTTATTTTGAGATTGGAATTAGGGATAGGATGCTTTCCCGTCAAACCTTGCCAAAAGATCAAATGAGATTTTTATATTTAGGAGTGAGAACGACCTTAAACAACTTTTATTATGACTCCTTTTAACCCCGTTGAGGCACTATCAAATTTAATAAGTATTCGGTCTTTTAGTAAAGAAGAAGAGCTCGCTAGAAACTTAATAGAATCTATTTTAACAAATCATGAAATAAGTTTCACAATAGATTTAAACAACATTTGGGCTAAAAACAAGCATTTTGATTCTAGTAAACACACGATTTTATTAAACTCTCATTTAGACACAGTAAAACCGAACAAAGGATATACTAAGGATCCTTTTTATCCTCATAGTGAAAATGGAAAATTATATGGTTTAGGCAGTAATGATGCAGGAGGCGCGTTAGTTACCTTATTAGGAACATTTTTACATTTTCACAATGAAAAAGACTTGCCCTTTAACCTTGTTTTTGCAGCTTCAGCTGAGGAGGAGATTAGCGGTAAAAACGGAATGGAGTTTTTGTTTTCTCGTTTGCCAAAAATTGATTTTGCAATAGTTGGGGAGCCAACACTATTAGATATTGCAATAGCCGAGAAGGGATTAATGGTATTGGATTGTAAGTCTATTGGAAAATCAGCTCACGCAGCTAGAAATGAGGGAGTTAATGCTATTTATGAGGCACTCAACGACATAAACTGGTTTTACAGCTATGTTTTTCCTAAACAATCGGATGAAACAGGGACAGTTAATATGACTGTAACACAGGTCAAATCAGGGAGCCAGCACAACGTTGTTCCGGCTGAATGTGACTTTGTAGTTGATGTTCGAATAAATGATAAATACTCTAATAACGAGGTGTTAAATATAATTAAATCCAATGTGAAATGCGAAGTAAGCGCTCGTTCAACACGGTTAAATTCCAGTGGTGTTAGTAGTAATCACCCTATTCGAATAGTTGCTGAAAAACTAAACATTAATACCTACGGCTCACCAACATTGTCTGATCAGGCTTTAATGCCTTGTGAAAGCGTGAAAATGGGGCCTGGTGATTCCGCTCGTTCTCATACTGCAGATGAATTTATTTATATTGATGAGCTTGAGCAAGCGATTCCTAAATATATAGCTGTGTTAACTCAATTGGGAGAAGAGTTAATGGTTTCATAACAGTAATTTTCCTGATTTAACGAAGTTTATATTCATCTTTGTAGAAGTTCAAAAATCCTGGCGGGATGCTAGGTTCTCTATAACCAGAGATAGTTCAGCCACGCGGGATGCGAGGCTTTTTTGTTTTAATGGACTTAATCTTTGCCTTTAAGTCCAGGATATTTTACTTTGAAAATAAAGCAAAGATTAGTATCGTTTTGGATAATAGGTTAAAATATGTCAAAAAATAGGATTCCTTCATCTAAATCGCTAATTTGAAAAAATGAGGTATGTTGCTAATATATTTCTGGCCTTGATGCTGATTTTTACAGTGATACTGATGCCAAATTATTCTTTCTCTTTAGAGTTTCAAGAAACAGAGGATTCAATTTCTTGCTGTAAGAGTGAGGGGGGGGCTGAAAATTATTGTCAAAACTCCTCAAATGAACATAAAGAATGCGGAGGGGATTGTTATAGAAATTGCTGTTGCTTTAAAATCGTTTTGAAGAGTGAAAAGCAAAATCAAATTGAGGTAGAAGTTTTTCAAAATCATACAAAACCTCTTGATATGTACAGTCGTAAATATAAATACTCATTTTGTTCCAATATTTACAAACCACCCATCCATTTTATTTCCTTTAAGCGTAACGCGCTGATCTAATAGAAGTTAAATTTAAAATAGAAATAAAATGAAAAAATATGTAGCGATGGCCTTCATGGCCATAGCACTATCAACAGTTGTTTATGGTGTTAAACAAAGTCAAAATAGCGACGATAAATGCATTTGCAATCAAACGGAAATATGTACTTGTATTACTGATTGCGATTGTTCATCGTGCGGCAGTTAAAAATAATTCAGCTAATAACTTGAGACTCCATTTGGAGTCTCTTTTTTTGTTTTGAAGAGCCGGGATGCCGGAGTACCGCGTGTTGTAACATAAAAAAAGAGCTACATTTCTGTAACTCTCTGATTTCTAGCGCTCCCTCTCCTGGACTCGAACCAGGGACCCTCTGATTAACAGTCAGATGCTCTAACCAACTGAGCTAAGAAGGAATGTAGTCCCAAAAAAATTGGGAGTGCAATATTAATCCTATTTTCCTAAATAAACAATATCTTTGGTGAAAAATTTTTAAAAAAAGTTAGAATGAGCTTAGTTATTATTGGTACCGTCGCATTTGATGCTATTGAAACACCATTTGGTAAAACAGATAAAATTGTTGGTGGCTCAGCAACTTATGTTGGTTATTCTGCAACAAAATTGGGTGTAAACCCTAAGTTGGTTGCGGTTGTTGGAGATGATTTTCCTAATGAAACTATAGCTGATTTTAAAAATGCAGGCTTTGATTTAGAAGGGCTACAGATAAAAGAAGGAGAAAAAACTTTTTTTTGGAGTGGTCGATACCATAATGATATGAATTCCAGAGATACATTAGTCACAGAATTAAATGTACTGGAATCGTTTAACCCAGTTATACCCGAGTCCTATCAAGATTGTACATATTTAATGCTTGGCAATCTTGCACCCGCCATACAGGAAAAGGTTATAACTGGAATGAAAAATCGTCCAAAATTAATTGCCATGGATACTATGAATTTCTGGATGGATATTGCCATGGATGACTTGAAGAAAACAATTTCAAAGGTCGACGTTTTAACCATCAATGATGAGGAGGCTCGTCAATTATCAGACGAATATTCACTATTAAAAGCAGCTGAAAAAATTCAAGAAATGGGCCCTAAGTATGTAATCATAAAAAAGGGAGAGCATGGCGCTTTATTATTTCATGGGAAAGAAATGTTTTATGCTCCAGCGTTATTATTGCCAAAAGTTGTTGACCCAACGGGCGCAGGAGATACTTTTGCTGGAGGGTTCATGGGATATTTAGCAAGTACAGATGACACCTCTTTTGAAAACATGAAGCGAGCACTTGTTTATGGATCAGCTTTAGCATCTTTTTCGGTACAGGAGTTTGGTACAGCTAAAATTAGAGAGGTCACATCTAGTGAATTGGATGGCAGAATAAATGAGTTCAAATCCTTAATGAGTTTTACTCATAAATAATGAGCATTTTTCTTTTAATTGTTGTTTAAAATGACTTTGTTTGCCTTAGTTAAAGGTAATCTAGTTCCTAAATTTTTATCGTATGAAAAGGGTTTTTGAAGTTGTTCTAGTTGTTTTAGTAATCTTTTTTTCTTGCTCAGAGCCTTTAGATGCTAAGAAAATAGAAAGTCATAAAATAGTTTTAGAAGTTGATTCAGGTGAACCGCTAGAGATTATGGCGCCAAAAGGAGCTATTGAATTTCCAGGAGCAAATCCAGAAGACATGCTTGGTCTATATACTATATATTCAAAAAAGGTTCGAGCTGAAAATTTTGCCATTGAAGTCGAATTTACTACATTATCTAACGTTGAGGTAAAAGAAATAGTAGAAGAAAAATTAGAAGAAATTAAATTGGAGTCAGATTTGTTTCGAGTAATAAAAAAAAGAAAAGACGGCTTTTTATACGAAACAAAAGAAATTAATGGTGATTTAAACTATGGGTTCCTTAAATTAATTGTGACTAAAAAAAAATATGCCGTTATTTTTCCTGAGCCGAAACCAGAGGGAAATACTTCTTTGGAGGAGGCTAATTATATGTATGATATTTTAAATCGAAATTAATGAAGTTTTTAAAAAACGGGATATTGCTTTTTTTTATTGTAGCAATACTTGCCTCTTTTGTAGGTTCTGGTAATCTTGGTAAATTTTTACCAGATGAAGAAGTAAAAACACTGAATGGTAGTAAAGTAGAATTGAAATCCATTACCAAACCTGCTATAATTTCTTTTTGGAGCACAACGTGTATTCCTTGTATAAAAGAATTAAACGCAATCAATAGTAAGTATGATTCTTGGAAACAAGAACATAATTTGGAAGTATATGCGATAAGTACGGACGATGCTCGTTTTGCCTCTAGAGTTCCTACCATAGTGAATAAAAAGGATTGGAAATTCCCTGTTTATACGGATCAAGAAAAAAAAATATTCAAAGCGTTAAATATTGTAAACAATCCGTATACCATTATTATAAACTCTTCTGGAAAAATTGTTTATGAACATACGTCCTACAAAGAAGGAGATGAAGAGGAATTAATAAAAATAATAAAAGAGCTATAATTTTTGAGGTACTTTGTTGTTATATTACTGTTGTCAACCTTTGGGCTTAATGCCCAAAAGAGATTTATTAATAGTTTACATTTTAATGTTTTTGGCAATCAAATTGATGGAGATGGTTATGGAGGGTACAACCACGTTAGTTTTCAAGGCGGATTAGGGACGTTGTATAAGTTAAAACGAGGTAGTGGAGCCGTTGGTTTTGAAATCAATTATGCTCAAAAAGGCGCAAGAAAGTGGCCTAGGCCAAATCAAGGGTCTTTCGATAGTTTTGTTATAAAACTAAATTATGTAGAGGTTCCGCTTTTTATTGTTTTTGATAGTTGGGGCATACCTTTTGAGCTCGGCCCAACATTTAGCTATTTACTTAATTTTGAAGGAAAAGATAGGGGTATTGAAGTTCCTCCGAATCAGCCATTAAGAGAGTTTGAGCTCGGCGGGATGTTTGGGCTGAACTATAAAATTTCTGAAAAGCTGTATTTTAAGTTTAGAATTACCAACTCTATAACCCCAATTTATAACGTTGCTGACCCTATTGTTCTTCCAAGGTGGCTAGCTGGTGGATGGCATCGTGGAGCAGGAATAAACATCACCTATTTTTTTAATAACCCTAATTTCAAAAAGCAAGACGCAGGACCTCCTGTTGAAGATTAGAATAGGAGTTGCTAACACTAAGAAGTGAGCATCTAAAGTAACTACAATCACTTCTGTATTATTCTTTGAATATTTTTGAATAATAGAGGAGTATTGATCAAACCCTACAAAATAGCAGTTTTTTTAATAGCCGTTCAAGCGATTTTGGCTGTTATGGTTTTTTGGTTTCCAGAAGACGGAATACATCTATGGGGTGATTATTCAATTAATTTTTCAAAACCGAAAGACTTTTATCAAGAAAAAACTAGAGAAATAGATGTTGTTAGTGAAGTAACCAAAACATATTCATTAGAAGAGTTGGAAGAGGATACGTTACTTGCCACTGCAATTGATTCTTCTATTCTTGAACAAGCTTTAATAATACAAGACAAGGAAAGGATAATTCATCCTTCTGATTTTGAAAACGGATTGTATTCTTTTTATAGCAAGCTATCCAAGGTTAATAACTATTCAAAGCCTTTAAGAATAATGCATTTTGGAGATTCTCAGTTGGAGGGTGATCGAATAAGTGGAGTGATAAGGGAAAACCTACAAACTCTTTTTGGTGGTTGTGGGGTAGGTTTTATTCCTATTTCTGAAACAAACACAGGCAGGCTGAGTGTGTTGAAGGAGGAAAGTGGATGGGAGCGATATCAAGTGTTTGGAAATGGAAGGAAAGGCAGTCATTCAAGGTATGGATTTATGGGATATTATTATAAAGTAGGAAGAGATACGATAAAGCAGAAAACAGCTGAAATTGAAATCCGAAAAAACCAAAGATATTTTAGAAAGGCTCAAAACTTTGAACAAATAAGTTTGCTTTATGCCAATTCGGCCGAGAACGTTGACTATGAACTTAAAACAGATACAGGAATAGTAAGTAAAGGAAATTTAATTGCATCAAAGGATGTAAATAGAAGAATTTGGCAAATGAATGGCTTTAGTACGGGTAAAATATCTTTGTTTTTAGAAACAGCAAATAGTCCTGATTTTTATGGCGTTTCATTGGATTGCAGAAGAGGTGTAGCGGTTGATAATATTGCTTTAAGAGGTTCTAGTGGTACTGATTTTACAAAAATAGACAAGGAATATCTTACCCAACAACTAAAAAGTTTGAATGTAGGGTTAATTATTTTTCAATTTGGGCTAAACGTTGTTCCTGCTGAGTTAAAAAGTTACCGCTATTATGAAAACGCGATGTACAAGCAGTTAAAATTGCTTAAGGATATTTTGCCAGACGCTTCAATATTGGTTATAAGTGTTACAGACGCTTGTAAAAGTGAATCGGAAAGTTATGCTAATATTGATAAAGTAAGGGATGCTCAAAAGAGGGCGGCGAAAAGAGCAAATTGTTCTTTTTGGGATTTGTATAAAGTAATGGGAGGCGCATTCAGCATGCCAAGCTGGGTTAATGCAAAACCTTCTCTTGCAGAAAAAGACTACAAACATTTTAATTCTAGAGGAGCTAAGGTAATAGGGAATAAGCTATTTAATGCTATCATTTCTGACTATAATGATTATAAGAGTACCAATATTAACTAATGCGTTTACGAATTAACATATTTTTTTTACTAGTCATGTTGGGTCCAAACCTTATGGCTCAGCTTTTTTCATTAGACACAATTGCTAAATACGATTTTGTTCGGTATGACTTGAATCGACTTTCAGTTAAAGACACAACCACTTTTTCGAATTTTTTTGAAAAGGTATGGATATTTGAATCACAAGACTCTGGAAAGGTGCGTATAATGCATATAGGAGATTCTCATATTCAGGCAGGCTACTTTACTGGGAAAGTTAGAGAATGCATTCACAAAGGATTGGGCTGCGGCACAAGAGAAAGAGGTTTTGTTTTTCCCTTTGGAATGGCACACACGAATGGACCATCAAACTATGGCGCAAAATTTTCTGGAGACTGGAAAGGGTTTAAAAGTTCATCTAAATCCACTAACTCAGATTGGGGGCTTTCCGGAATTTCAGCGGTTACAAACGACGACTCAACAACATTAAAAGTATATTCTGACAACCACACTTTTGACTCCTATCAGTTCAATAAGATTAGGTTGTATTTTAGAGATGATTCAGACGCATATACAATTTCCTTAAGAGCAGACAGGGTAGATTCGGTTGTAGTCGTGAATGATGTTTATGGTTGTTTTAAAACCTTTAAAACCCAAGAATTAACAGATACTGTTTACTTTACTTTTAAAAAGCGTTCGCTTAATTCTAATGCCTCTTTTTTAATTCAGGGTATTGAACTTTTAA
Organism: Flavobacteriales bacterium; assembly: GCA_045561495.1. Classification (GTDB taxonomy): domain Bacteria; phylum Bacteroidota; class Bacteroidia; order Flavobacteriales_C. Next base: position 12,957 of record JBJKXR010000039.1, read on the forward strand.
ATGACGCTCCAGGAATTACATATAGTGAGGTTGGTGTAAACGGAGCGGAGGTTAAGTCTTTTTTAAGGTGTCAAGATTTTACATCTCAGTTGGCAACAGTTAATCCTGACTTAGTCGTGATTTCTTTAGGCACAAACGATGCCTATCGTTTAGATTTTAATGAGTCTGTTTTTTACGATTATTACGATAGTTTAATCAATATCATTCGAACCTCCCTGCCCAATTCAAATATTATCCTTACCACGCCAGGAGATGGAAAGCGTTATAGGAAAACTCCACTAACGGAGAATATTTTAATTAGAAAAAGCATTTTAGCTCTTGCAAAAAAGAACAATTGTGGCGTGTGGGATTTTTTTAATATTATGGGGGGGCTTGGCTCTGTAAATCATTGGTATTCGAATAAATTAACAGCAGACGATTTCCTACACTTAAACGAAGAAGGATACGCTTTTCAAGGAACGCTTTTTTATGAAGCTTTGTCAAAAGCATATAATAATTATACAGCAAAAAGAAGGGTGCGTCCTTTAATTGTGAATGAAGGAGTTGATTATAAAAAGCTGGTTAACGGAATATTTTCGTACACTCCAAAAGAACCTATTTTTTTTAGCCATTATTTATTTTGGGTATTCTTTTCTATTTTCTTTTTGATTTATGGCTTTATTTATAAAAAGCTCCATTTAAGAAGTTTATACCTTTTTCTCATAAGCTTGTTTTTTTACTACAAAGCAGGCGGGCTATATTTTTCATTACTTATTTTGTCAACATTAATCGACTATTTCATTGGCAACCGAATTTATAAATCACACAAACAACTGTATAAAAAGGCTTGGTTAGTGACAGCAGTATCGCTAAATCTATTTTTGCTTTTCTTTTTTAAATACGCAGGGTTTTTCACTGGCTTTATTAATGAACTTTTAGGAACACAATTGCAGCCGTACAATGTTTTTTCGGGAATAGGAAATTTGTTTTATGAAGGGAAATTTGATGTGTCCGAAATTATACTGCCAGTAGGGATTAGTTTTTATACTTTTCAAACAATCTCTTATTCGGTTGATGTCTATCGAAAAAAAGTTATGCCTGTTCGTAATATTTTTGATTTTGGCTTTTATGTTAGTTTTTTTCCTCAGCTTGTTGCTGGTCCGATTGTTCGAGCAAATGAATTTATACCTCAAATTTATAAACCTTACCGCGTTACTTATAGTCAGTTCTCAAGAGCTTGTCTATTGATTCTTGGTGGGCTTTTTAAGAAAATAGTTATTTCCGATTATATTTCAACAAATTTTGTGGATCGGGTTTTTGAATCACCACTAAAATATTCGGGATTTGAGAATTTGATGGGGTCTTATGGATACACCATTCAGATATATTGTGACTTTTCAGCATACAGTGATATAGCAATAGGTCTAGCCTTGCTATTAGGTTTTTCTTTGCCAAACAATTTTAATCAACCTTATTTAAGTACAAATATTACAGATTTCTGGAGGCGTTGGCACATTAGTTTAAGTAGCTGGTTGAGGGATTATTTATATATACCTTTAGGGGGAAATAGAAAGGGGAAAGTAAGAACATATATTAATCTTTTTCTCACGATGCTACTTGGTGGTCTTTGGCATGGGGCATCATTAAAATTTATTGTTTGGGGAGGTTTGCACGGAGGTGCTTTGGCGATTCATAAAGCGATTAAAGAATTTACCCCCATAAAAAAGACTTCATCAAAGTTGCGTGGTTTTATAGGGTGGTTTTTAACTTTTCATTTTGTCGTGTTCTGCTGGGTGTTTTTCAGGGCCCCTAATCAAGAAATTATAGGACAGATTTTTAACCAAATACTATTTGAATTTAATGTTTATCATATTCCAGAATATTTTATGAATACAAGTACATTGTCGATTTTTTTGGTCATGATGTGTGGTTATTTAATACACTTAATTCCTGATTCATTCGAAATGAAGTTTCAGGAATTTTTTAGTAATAAATGGTGGCCTTCTATTGGCCTTGTTGCTCTTTCAGCGATTTTATTAATTTATCAATTTAAAAGCGCTGAGATTCAGCCATTTATTTATTTTCAATTTTAAAAAAAATTATATACCGAGTCTTTTAATAGGGTAAAAAACGTATGCGTGTTGTAAATAAACGTATTTTTAACAAACTTTTTTCTGATGCATACGTACAATATTTTATTTATTGAAAAAATGCTAAATAAAAGTAAAATCGGGTTTTGCTTAATTGTTGCCTGTCTTTTTTGTTGCGGAGACATTTCTGCAATTGACACGTTGAATCATGTTGATGCAAACAACATGAAACAAGGCCACTGGGTGTATACAAATAAGATGAAGAAGTTGCCTAATTACAAGGAAAATCAGGTGATTGAAGAGGGCGATTATGCGGATGACAAGAAAACAGGCAAATGGACTTATTATTATAACAATAGTAAAGTAAAGCAGATTTTAACCTATTCAAACAATCATCCAGATGGTTATGCTATTTTCTATTATAAAAATGGAAACAAAAAAGAGGAAGGTACCTGGAAGAATAATAAATGGATCGGCACTTATATTTATTATTATGAAAATGGAAAGGTTCGAAATGATTGGAACTATAACGAAAGTGGTCAAAGGACAGGGGTTCAAAAATATTATTACGACAATGGTCAATTAATGGTGGAAGGAGAGTGGTTAAATGGAAAAGAATCGGGAATAGTTACTGAATATTATTTGGACGGATCTGTAAAGTCTGAAAGGTTGTTTCAAAACGGAAATCTTGATGCCGCACAAATAAAAAAATACAAACCCCAGGAAAAAGAAGGTAAGGTTACGGTAAAAAAGGCTTTAGAATCACCTAAAAAAGAGTTGAGAAAAGAGAAGGTTGTTGTTCTCAAAAAGCCAGTTCAGAAAAAAGATATTGCTCCTTGGAGCGGAACAGGTGAGCGTCAATTTTTTAACAAAGATGGACAAGTTATTCGAGAGGGGTATTTTGAGAATGGTTACTTGATGAATGGGAAAATGTATACCTATACAATAGGAGGAGAAAAAAAGCAAACAACCATCTATGAAGATGGTAAAATAGTAAAGGAAATCAAACACAAAAATAAAGAGCAGAAAAACAAATGATTTCACTAGAGAATATTATGGGTTCATTGTTTTGAATTAAGGCCTGGCAAGCGGTCTTTCTCTTATTATTTTTTCTATTCCAATATATTTTACTTTTTCTCTTCCTTTAATTCGAAACTTAATTACACCTTGGTCGTCACTATTTTTCGTGGGAGATTTAATGTTGTTTTTTAAGGAATCAGGATAAATGTGTTTTACTCGCGCTTTTATTATAATAGGATTCCCTGAGAAACTTTTTTGAGTATACTTAACCCATCTTCCTCTCACCCAAATTCCTTCTACTTCAATTTCATCTTCTCTAGTATTTTCAATTTCAATGGTATAATTTGCAATTGTTGTTCCGTTTTGAATGCCCGGATATTCTAGTTTCTCCTTAAAAGAAGTAATGGAGAGTTTAATAAAACAAACTGCTGAAATAAGGAGTAAGGGAAACAATTTAATCATTTTTTTTAGTTTTTTGTTGACTATTGTCAAAAGTAATCCCGCTATTATGTGAAGTTAAAGCATCCAATGCTTGTTGAATGTCTGGGTCTATTTCGGCTGACTTTTTAAAATATCCATTGTTGCCAAATCTCACTCTTACAATAGAAGCCAGTAGTTTATTAATTATATACTTTCTAGAAGTTCTCCAGTCTTGTTCTGACCACAATACTTCTTTTGTTTTACAGAATGTTTTAAATGAGTTAACAATTGTATTAGAATCAATATTTTGAAGAACATCATCATAATCAAACCCTTTTATTTTCTTTGCGGTATAAAACTTAATTGCGTAGTTTCTGATTAAGTTTTTAGAAAGAATGTCAAAAAGTAAATTGCTATTCATTGATGTGTCGTATGGCACAAAAACATCAGGTATAACTCCACCGCCCCCATAAACAATACGACCGCTTAAAGTTTTGAACTTCAGAGAGTCGTTTACCTTTATGCTGTCTTTTGAATAGAGCTCTCCATTTTCCCAACGTTTTATTTCTTCATAATGATAACGCTCGTTTTTGTCTTTTTCAAAAGGCTTTTGAATACATCTTCCTGAGGGGGTGTAGTAGCGAGATGTTGTTAGATTAACTCTTGAATTGTCACTTAATTTTAGAATAGTTTGTACTAGCCCTTTTCCAAAAGTTCTTCTTCCTACAATAATCGCCCTGTCATTATCTTGAAGTGCCCCAGCTAAAATTTCACTTGCGCTAGCACTTTTTTGATTTGTGATAACCACTAAGTTCATTTCTGTGAATTCGCCATCATTTCTAGAGTTATAAATTTCTCTATCATTTTCTCCTTTTGTATAAACAATATTTTTTCCTTTCTTTAAAAGCGCGTCACAAATATCAACTACAGGCATTAAATACCCTCCTGGATTATCCCTGACATCAATGACTAATTTTCTTGCACCCATTTTTTGAAGTGTTTTTACGGAGTTTTTAAACTCTGGATAAGTTTCGGAAGAGAATCTATTAATTCGAATATATCCAACATCTTCATTGAGCATTATTTGAACGTCAACGCTAAAAATAGGGATTTCACCTCGGGTTACAGGAATTGTAATTTCACCTTCGTCAAATGGTCTTAATATTATTAGCTCTAAATGGCTTCCAGCCTTACCTCGTAATTTTCTAACCAAAGAGTCTGAAGGTAATTTTCCTAAAGAAATTTTTTGGTTATTCAAGCCAATTATTCTGTCACCAGCCAGTATCCCCGCTTTTTCAGAGGGTCCGCCATTTATTGAATTTACAACCATTAAAGTATCGTCAATTATTCTAAATTCGATACCTATTCCTTCAAACTTACCACTCAATTGTTCTTGCTCTGCCTGCACATTTTTGGGGGGGGTATATGATGAGTGTGGATCAAGATGAGCTAATAGGTTTTTAATAGCATATTCAGTAATTTCTTTTTTGTTGACTGGGTCAACATAGTTTTCAACTACTTTTTCAATTACTTCATCCACTTTTCCCTCAGAATTCCCATAAAATAGAGGGGTGCTATTGGACGTGTTCTGATATAAAAATTTACCAAGAAATAATCCAGCGATAAGAAATACAACACATATAACAGGAATGTAGTTAAATAGAAGCTTGTTATTTTTCATCTTCAGAAAAAGGATTCTCTATTTGTACAACCTCAATACCCGCCCTGCTTAAAAAGTCAATTCCTTCAGAATCCTTGTAGCCGTTAATGTATACGACTCTTTTTATTCCAGCTTGTAAAATAAGTTTGCTGCAGTCTTTACATGGAGAAAGGGTGATGTAAAGAGTTGAGTTCTGTCCTCTGTTGTTTGATTTTGCTAATTTTAGTATTGCATTGGCCTCAGCGTGGAGGACATACCAATGTGTTTTACCATTGCTGTCTTCGCAACAATTTTCAAACCCACTAGGCGTTCCGTTGAACCCATCAGCAATAATGATGTTGTTTTTAACAATAATTGCTCCAACTTGCCTTCTTTCACAATAACTTAATTTTGCCCATTCGGTAGCCATTCTTAGATAGGCTCTGTCATATCTAGCTTGCTTTAACGGGCTTTCTGCTATATTTTCCGAATTCATAAATCAAATTTTAAAAATAAAGGGTAGGTTTTCACCTACCCTTTATTTTCGTTAAAAGTATAATTAGGCAGCATTCCTGGAAGCATTAATACTTCCAAAGAATGCTCGTATAATCATTTTTTCATAAGCATCTTTCCATTCAGCTTCTTTTTTATCGCCTCTTTCAATAGCTTTGACTTGCATTAGAGCAAATTGCTGAATGGTTATCAGTGGCAAAATGATGTTTTCTCTAAGCTTAATAGATGATTTAATATTGGGGGATTTTTCCAGTAATGTTTTTTGACCTGAAATTTCTAATAACAAACGCTTTGACTGCTCATACTCGTCATAAATACCTCTCCAGAATTGTCCGAATTTTTGGTCTTCTTCAAGATAAGAGGTAAGAGGAAAGTAGGTTTTGCAAATTGATTGCATCGAATTGTCAATTAACGTTCTGAAAAACAGAGATTTTTTATAAAAGTCTTTGACTTTATCAAGTTTTCCTTCGTCTTCATATTTTTTTAACGCTGCTCCAACTCCGTAAAAACCTGGTACATTTTGTTTCATTTGGGTCCAGGCACCAACAAATGGTATGGCCCTCAAGTCTGACAAGCTCAATTTGTCAGCCGATTTTCTTTTACTTGGTCGAGATCCTATGTTTGTTTTTCCATAATATTGAAGAACAGAAACGTCTTCTAGGTAATCGATAAATTTTGGGTCTTCTTTGAAATTACTATAGGCTTCAAAACCAAGCTCAGCTAGATCATTCATTATTTCTCTTTGCTCATCTGTCATTGACGCTATATCTCCCTTAAAAACGGAGTTCTCTAATCCTGCGCAGAAAAACTGCTCTAGATTGTATTGAGAAGAGTTTAAAGTCCCGAAGTTAGAGGATATTGTCTGCCCCTGTATCGTTAGTTGAATTTCATGATCTTCTATTTTATCACCTAACGAAGAATAAAATTTATTTGTATTCCCACCTCCCCTTGCCGGTGGTCCTCCACGCCCGTCAAAAAACACAATCTTGATTCCATTTTCTTTAGAGATTCCCGATAGGGTCTCTTTGGCTGTAAATATTGACCAATTTGCTTTTAGATATCCCCCATCCTTAGTTCCGTCTGAGAAACCTAGCATTACATATTGACGATTATTTCTCTTTTTAATATGTTCAACATAAACTGGGTGGTTGTACATTAAGTTAAAAATATCTTCCCCATTAGCAAGGTCTTCAACAGTTTCCAATAGAGGCACAATGTCAAACGTCATTTCATCCTTATTCCAACCACACATTCTTGCTAAAGCGTATACTTCAAACATGTTTTTAGAACTCTGCGTATTTGAAATAATATATCGATGACAACCTGTTTCTCCATTTTCATCTTGAATGGTTTTCATTACATAAAATGATTTCAGGGTTTCTCGAACAATTTCAGTTTCGAATAAGTCAGGATCAATTTTTCCTTCTAGTTGAGTTAGAACATTTATTTGTTCACTCTCTGAAAGTTCATTATAGTCAGCAGGAATGTCACCTTGAATACTGTTGCCCAATTTACCAGCTTTTGCTGCCTCCATGATTTCAGATACAACTTGAGTGTGGATTCTTGAGTCTTGTCGAATATCCATGTTTGTGAAGTGAAAGCCAAATAACTTAACCTTTACTATGAAGTCGTCAACTACATCTACAAACAATCCTTGATGGTTTTTAGTCACATATGCTTTGATCGCTTCGAGGTCATCAATAATTTCCTGTGCTGTTTGATATCTTCTTCCTTTAGTATTAAAAATAGTGGCAGAAAGTTTATTGTATACTTTTTCAGCCAATTGATCAACACCTGTAAATGTCATCCTTTTTCTAAGTTTCTTGGCGTCCCGGAAATAACAAATAAATATTTTATGACGTAGCTTTCGTGCAGTTTCTAGCGTTATTTCTGAAGTAACAAATGGATTTCCATCTCTATCTCCACATGGCCAAAAGCCTATGTTGATAATGTCTTTGTCATAATCCTTAACACCTTGTTTTGCAAGCTCTCTTCTTACTCTTGCATGAACGTTTCCAACAGAATGATAAAACACATTTTCTAGGTACCACATCAATCGGATGGCTTCGTCATAAGGGGTTGGTTTTTCTTTGGAGACAAAAGCAGTTCTTCCTAACTGTTGTAAGAGTTCGTTTATTTTTTGAAGGTTAGATTCTCTTATGGCATCTTCAAGCTCTCCTATAATGGAAAGTACCCTTCCAGGATAAAATTGAGTTGGATGGGCTGTTAGTACAATTCTAACTTTAAAGTCTTCCAGCTTTTTAATTAACTGGTCAACTTTTTGCTGAGATACAGCACGATTAAAAACATAACGTACAGTACCATTTCCGTTTAAATCATTAATTTGTTCAAAAGCAGCATCTTCAACAGCGTCAAAAAGAACTACCTGGCGCTCAATATATTGGATGAATTTAAACAACAATTGTATTTTTTCACTTTCTTTTTTTACACCAGAATGCTTTTTAAAAAAAGCATCTATAATATCGGTTGGGTTTAGCTTATTGTCAAAACCATCTTGACATTCTTTAAATAAAACAGGCAGTAAAACCCCTGTGTTTGTGATTTCTTCAAATGGAAGCGTAAGGAACAAACTATTGTATATTTGATACTTAGCGGCCACCTTATTATTAAACTTAGAACTCAAATCCATATGTAGTAGTGTAAAGGTGATTTAACTTTGTAGACAAATGTAATTAAATTGTACAAAAATAGTATAATTCTAAGGCTTTACCTTCCTAATAAAAACATTAAACCCCATTTTATTAAATGGATTTTTAAATTCACAGCAATTAGCTCATCAATTTTGCATTGAAAAATCAGTGAAATTAAAATAAAAAATTGATGAAAATAACGATGAAAAGTCAAATGATTTGAAAATGTATTTTCGCAAAAAAAGGTAGCTTGGTTTTAGCAATGTTTTTTTTTAACCTCAAAAAATTGTTAACAATAAAAACAGCTATTTATTCTAGGTTTAGAAACCCTTTGTTAATTTCGACGTAGAATTATGAGTTGGGTTTTGGCAATGATTTGATTGCCTAAACTATAGCTATAATTACTACGCGTTGAGAACTGTTGAGAGAATTACTAAAGTACTAATTTTAGTTGCTTTGTTTTCTTGTGTCATCCCCTTGGGTATGCTCAAAGGTACTGGGTGGGTGGTCAAGGTGAATGGAGTGATCAAAGCCACTGGTCAAAAACCAGTGGAGGCTTGGGGAGCGCATCTGTTCCAGCGTATAATCAAGACGCGGTTTTCGATAAAAACTCTGGTCTTAATTATATGGATTCAGTAATTGTTGAAGGTTATTCGGACGTCAAAAATTTGAATTTCTCATTACTTCCTTTTTCAATAATTTTAAAAGGGTCCCGTTCTGCTGGTTTTTTTATCACTGGCAAAATTTTTGGCGTAGACAAGTTTATAAATCAATTCAATGGATTGGTTTACATGGATGGTTCAGAGTCGGATTACCGAAGTAAAAAATTTGATCCTGGAGAGTTTTATGGTAGACAATCATTTATTGATGTATACAAAGACGTTAATGATAATCTGCAAACGCTATCGATAACCAGTGTTGATACAGTTCTCACGAATTCGACATGCGGAGGAGATAATGGTTCAATTGTTGTGAAGTCCATAGTTGGGGGAGGTCCTTTTGGTTTCCAATGGTACCCAGCCTTTGTTGACGGAAATAATACAGATTCTATTTATAATTTACCTGCTGGAATATATACATGTGTTATAACAGATAGTTCTGACTTATCAATATTTCGTCTTCGAAACCTAAATATCTCGGGAACGCAGCCATTATATATTTATGGTCAAGCCGATAGTGTACAATGTAAAGGGAATTCTGACGGCGCTATACATGCGACTATTAACGAAGGAACACAACCCTACACATACATATGGAGCGATACTGACGCTCAAAACAACATGTCAGTTGTTTCAACTGACGTTTTTAGCCAGGAAATTTTAGTTGAAAACCTTCCCACAGGAATCTATAATTTAACAATTGTCGACGATGAGGGTTGTATAGATTCAGTTCCGGGTGGGTGGACGGTTCATGAACCAACAGTGTTAGTATCATCTGTAACTAGCGCAGATGATGTACTCTGTTATTCAGAATGCACGGGTGAGGCAACTGTTACACCGTCTGGAGGAACACCAAGTTACTCTTACGATTGGTACGATGCACCCGGTTCACAAACTTCGGCAGAGGCTACAGGCTTATGTGAAGCTACTTATCACGTAGAGGTTACTGATGCAAATGGATGTTTGGATACGTCTGAAGTTGACATAGGTCAGCCTACACTATTGGACGGTTTTATAGCAGCTTCCACTGATGAAAATTGCTTTGGTGCAGGAGATGGTACCGCTGCTGCAGGAGTTAATGGAGGAACATATCCATACAGCTATAATTGGTACAATAATGGAGGAAATACTGATTCTGCTGCCACAGGTTTTTTACCAGGAAATTGGAACGTTGAGATAGTTGATGCAAATGGTTGTTTAGATACAGCAGAGGTAATTATAGGTGGGCCTACATTGTTAACGTCTTCGATGGTAGATATTGTTCATGTTCTTTGTAATGGAGATGCAACCGGAGAGGCGGAGGTAGATGCAGATGGCGGCACCCCAGGTTACAAGTATGGCTGGTATGATGCTTCAAATGAAATCACACCTCGTGTAACTGGGTTGACTGCAGGTACTTATCATGTTGAAATAGAAGACGATAATGGTTGTTTTGATACAGCTCAAGTAACGATTATTCAGCCTTCTTCAGTGGTTTCTTCAAGCATTACAGATACAACGCATAATCTGTGTTTTGATGATTGCGACGGAACGGCAATTGTCACTCCATCTGGAGGAACACCAGGGTATACATACGATTGGTATGATGCTCCAGGGTCTGTTACAGATTCAACAATAAACGGTTTGTGTGACGGTGATTATAATGTTCGGGTAACAGATGCAAATGGATGTACTCATGTATCAAGCATAGAAATAACAGAGCCAACAGTTTTAACAGGTTCAACAGTAGCAACCCATTTAATTTGTAATAGCGTTTGTGAAGGTGAAATAAATTTAACACCCATGGGAGGAACAGGTCCCTACGCATTTAAATGGTATAATGCCCCGACGACCCCTATTTCTGAGGATGTAGTAGGTCTTTGTGAGGGTACCTTCCATGTAGAAGTGACAGATAACAACCTTTGTGTTGATACTATTTCGACAATTCTCAATGAGCCTGAT
>JBJKXR010000040.1:0-23169 GCA_045561495.1 Flavobacteriales bacterium
GTATGAAGTCGCCCTTAAAAAAGTCTCTCCCGACCCTAATGCTATGGTTTTAAGTACCTTAAGTGGTGACAAACCAAGGTCTAGGGTAGTATTACTTAAAAATCTTGATGAAAAAGGGTTCACATATTTCACGAATTACAACAGTGCCAAAGTTCAAGAAACCAACACCAATGAAAATGCATCACTGACATTTTTTTGGAGGGACTTGGAACGCCAAATACGCGTAGAGGGTAAGGTAGAAAAAGTTACCAAAAAGGAATCGGATGATTATTTTATGAGTCGGCCGGAGGGTAGTCGAATTGGAGCATGGGCATCACCACAGAGTAAAGAAATTACAAGTAGAAAAGAAATAGAAGATGCCGTTGATGCAATAAAAAATAAATTTGATGGCAAAGAAGTTACTCGTCCTCAAAATTGGGGTGGTTTAAGACTGGTGCCCACTTATTTTGAGTTTTGGCAAGGAGCATCAAACAGATTACACGACAGAATAGTTTATGAGTTTGTAAACGGAATGTGGAAGAAAAAAAGGCTGGCACCGTGAGAAAGAGAAAAGACAATCAAATAAAAATAGGAGATGCTTTAAAAGAGCTAATGGACACTTACAAGTTGAATGTTAAAATGAATGAAGTCCGTTTGTATGAAGCTTGGGGCAAAGTACTAGGGCCAACTATCGAAAACCATACGGTTTCTAAGCAGCTTATCGACGGAAAGCTACTCATCCGTTTGGACTCTGCAGCTTTACGTAATGAGCTTTCTTTTGGGAAATCAAAAATTGTAAAATCCCTTAACGATGAATTAGGAACAGAAATCATTAAAGAAATTATATTTGCTTAATTAATGAAGCTTTAATACTTTACAGTTTTCAAACAAATTATTTAAACCTGTATCTTTTCGATTTTTCTGTGTTATGTAGAAAAGTTTTTTTTATGAGAATATTCTTTTTATTACTGTTTTTTAGTTCGTTTCTTTTGGTTCGAGCTCAGGATCCAATTTTTTCCCAAACCTACATGCAATTAATGTATTTAAACCCTGCTTTAACGGGTGAATTAAAGGGTTGGCAATTGAATAGTCATTATCGGAATCAATGGAATAAAATAGATGCATACCAAACAACTGCCCTTGGCGTTCAAAAACAATTGTCAAAATATAACGCAGGTGTTGGTGTTAGTGTTTTGAATGATCAGGCAGGTGATAGAGCCCTGAATACTACTCACGCAGGATTAAATGCGGCAAAAAGGTTTGGTAAACAAGATACCTTTGAAATTGCTTTAGGACTAAAGATTGATTTTGGACAAAAAAGTGTTGATTATTCAAAGTTGACTTTTGGTGACCAAATAGATAACCGATATGGATTTACGCTAGATTCAACTAATTTTAATCCACATCAGAATAATGTGAGTTATATGAATTTGACGGTTGGAATTGACCTTAAGATTTTTAGAGGAAACGTTGGTTTTAGTTGTGCAAATATTAATGAGCCAAATGATGGAATTGTGAATAAATTAAGTAGCTCCATTCCAAGAAGATTTACCACTTATCTTTCATATCCATTGGTTGTACATCAAACAATTAAATTTTATCCGCTATTGGTTTATGCTGTTCAGGATGACTTTAATTCCATACTTTATGGTATTTCATCTCAATATAAGTTTGTTAATTCTTTTGTTGGATATCGAAACCAGGATTCATTTATAGGTGGTATAGGAGTTAACTTGAATCGATTAAAAGTTCAATATTCTTATGATTTAACCACATCAACACTAAGTAATCAAACTGGAGGTTCTCATGAACTAGGAGTTGTTTTTAGGTTTGGATCAAAAGAAGGTTATGATGATCGGAACTTCGTTTTTTAAAATTTAATAAGAACCTGCCCTCTGATTTCGGTTTTTAAATTACCGTCAATTTCATTATTACCACTACTTATTGAGGATTTATTTTCAAAAACAGTACGGCCATATTTCAGCCATATTTTAATGTGTTTTCCTAATGCTCGATTATAATTGATATAAAATCGTGTCCCTTCATCGTAAAGAGCGGGAACGCTAAAATGATATAGGACATCCTTCTCATACAAATAAATCCTTGTATCCCAATTATCCGTTTTGAAAAACACCATTCGTGCAGAGAAAGAACTCAATTCTTTTTTGTGACTAATCTCTAAATATGATGTTCTTCCAAACGTATTCAATCCATGGGTTTGGTGTTTGCTGAAATCTAGCCTAGATGTAATGGTTATTCCTTTATTAGCTTTTATGATAATCTTTCCGTAAACATGAGACAAGGTATACCTTTTGGGCTCATTCATAAATTCCGATTTTTGATTTTTATATTTCGACTCTTGTTTGAAAAAAAGTTTAAAGATTAAAGAATCTGTAATTTGATAATTCAAATACCCCATAAATTCTTTACCATAGGAAGGCAGCTGAACAAGGTATTTAGGAGTAGGAAAAGAAAAAAAATCAGCGCTTGCATAAATCTGTGTTTTTCCCTCCCTATAATCCCCTGCAAACAATACCGCTTTTTCATTTTGAACTTTTGAGTTTTCCGAAAGGGCATTTGCTCCAAAGCTGTTGTATTTTGGAGAAAAAAATCGAGCATTTGTCATTAAATTATAAGCATCGGTTAATTTAAAAACTAAAAAATGAGTAGTAGCTAGGTTTCCGTTCTGGTCCATAGCAACCTCACCTTTAACTATTTTATCACCGTCAAAAAAACGATAGTTTATACTGTTGTTCCACAATTTATACATTGAATAGTTCGTGTTATAGTAGTTGGGGAAAGGTTGATAGGGCTTAGAAAAACTTGTTTTTAATGTATTGAAAGCAATTGTTGTTTTGTGAAACTCATAATGAACACTATTTCCAATAAGTTGGTAATGGCTTTGGTTTTTGTAAGCAATTTCACTATTTGTTCTAAACAAACCATCCTGTTTTAGGCTCCTTATGGTATCATTTTCAATAGTTCCTTGTAGTTTATTTATACTATAAAATCCGAGTATCTTTATTTTTTTTCTTTTGTATATAAAAGCCGTTCCATTTTCATAATTGTATTCTGTTGAGCTAGAATTTAGTTTTAATGAGCGTTGTATTTTATAAAAACTGTTCAGAGGGTTGTTTTTTCCAACAATAAAATTATTTGAATGGATAAGCCCCTCTCCAATGCAAAGAGAGTAAGCACCAACATTCACTTGTTTTATATAACGATTGAAATTTCCTTGATATCCAATTTTTAAAAAAGAATCATTTACTTTCTCTCCTTTATCCTTTTCCCATACGAAAGCAAAATTATGTTTGTAGTTTGAGAGTTTAAACCGCATAGTTTCCTGTGTTCTTCCCCCCAAGAAATTCATGCTATCTAATCGTGTAAACCCTTTAGAAGGTTCAAGATTAAAGGATGTTTTATGCATAATTCTTCCTTGAAACTTAAACGTTGGTTGTTTGGATTCAAAAGTGATAAAGGGCAGGATTATTTTAATTAGCTCAGGCGTAAAAAAAGGCAGGACTTTTAATTCGTTGGAAGTAAATACAGTTCCGTTTAACTTCCTATATTTTTTAATCACAAAGAAATGCCGAGAATTCAACAAAGGAAATTTTTGAATTCGTGTAAAATTCAGATTATTTATTTCTAGCGGATGTTCTAAAAACTCTTCTAAAACAACAGCCGTATTTTCCCAATCATTTTCTTCAATAGAAAGTTTTTGTAAATATTCAATAGCCCCATCAATTGCATCTTGGCCTTTTGAAAGAGTAGAGCAAAGGAAGAAGGCTATCATTAAAATTCTTACCATTTGTATGCAAGTCCAATTTGATTTGAAGTTCCCAACTTTTGGTGATAATTGTTTTGAAGTAAAAATTCAAACGATTTTAAGGAACACGTAAAGGCAAATTCAATGGGGATTTCAGAAGAGTTGATACCAATTGTGAATTTTATACAATCCGAATAAAAATAATTGAATCCAAATGAGCCAATAACCATTTCGTTTTCAGTGATACACCCTGTTGAAAACGATGAGGACTCATTTATTTTATGGTTCCAAAAAACAAGTAAACAGTTGGGCAGTCCATTATTATGAAAAATAATTCCCGAGTGGTATAATGATGAATAAAAGGTGTTTAGCTCAGAATGTTTGTATGTTATTCCGAAAGTTGGTGTCAATAAAGCTGGGTTGTTTTTAATTTCAGCTTGATGAAAAAAAGTATATTCAACGGATAGACCTAAGTTAAGTTTTGGAGACATTTTTTTGACATAGCCTATAGATGTTTTGTTGCTGGAAAAATTGTAGTTGCCTCTCTGGGCGAAATGCATACTGATTCTCCCTTTTTTTGTTTTAATATCTGTACCAACAAGCTTATTGTTCCATTCTTTTAAAAAGAATTTATTTTCATATAAGATATACGTGAAATTGGGCTCGTTGATTGAGAATGTTGGATTATGCCGTGTGTTCCAAAAACTAAAATGAATTGGTTTTTGTGATAAAGTTATGTTCATATAAATTAATCCCACCAAAAAAATTAAACCCTTCATGACATGAATGTAGAACACATTTATGAAGATTTTGATTGACCGATAAATTTATTTTCAAGTGTTTGTGTTTTTCTAATAACTGGGTCTTTAAATGAAATAAATGGAAAAATAAAATGGTTGGCTAAAAAAAAAGCGGGCATTTTGCCCGCTTTTTAAATTCAATTTAAAATTTCACTATTCAGATTTATCAGAATCTATGATCATTGGTGTAGAACCATCAGAAATAATTATTTTAGTATTCGGAGATTTCGAAAGTTCCTGGAAAACTTCTAAACTCTTCCACTCGATATTTTGATCGGTAATACCTTCTTTGATAATTTGCTGAGCATTTTTTATTCCTTCCGCTTCGATTTTCTTTCTCTCTGCTTCTTGACGCTCTCTATCCAATACAAACTGCATTTGCTGTGCTTCTTGCTCCGCCTTGAGTTTTTCCTCGATAGCTCTGTATAAACGATCTGGGAGCGCAATACTCTTTAGCAGAATACCTTCAATGATTACGCCTCTGTCTTTGAGTCGTTCAATCATTAATTTCTTAATAGCTTGTTCAATTTCAGCTCGTTTCCCTGAGTGCATATCTTTTGCAAAGAATCGTGCACATACATCAGCTGCCGAAGAACGGAACGTACTTAAAATAAGCGTTCTTTCGTAGCTCTTACCAACTTCTTGGAGAAGGGAAATGATTTTATCGGGTTGAACATGGTATAAAATTGATATTTCAGATTTAACGTTTAGCCCTTCCTTAGAAGGCAGGTTCAGTCGAACTTCTCTGTTGACCGTAGCTGTACGAACTGTTACTATTTGAGTAATTAAAGGATTGTGAAAAACAAGTCCCTCTGATTTAATTTGTCCATGGAGTTTTCCAAATGTTTGCCTGATGCCAACTTCACCTGGGCTTATTACACAAGATGTTAATAATGCAACAGTGCTAAAAATAATACCAATTTTTTTCATACTGAATGATTTTTTGACGTTAAACTTAATTATGTACAACAATAACAATAAAAAAATGTAAGTTATCAAACGAATTATACATGCTTTTTAGTGCCAACTATTACAATAATTTTCTTCTACGCATTTTTTAGCGTTTAAGTTTAGCTCAAAAAAGACTCTTTAATTTTGTCCAATAACTCATTTTTCACCAGCAAATTTGATGCCAAAATCTCTCTTCCAAAGATGTAGTTTTCTCCGCCTTCGAAGTCTTTTACAGAACCTCCAGCTTCATTAACAATGATTGCACCAGCAGCAACATCCCAAGGGTTTAAAGAATATTCATAAAAAGCATCAAAACGACCACAAGCCACATACGCTAGGTCAATTGCTGCAGAACCAATCCTTCTTACACCTCTGGAGTTGTGCATAAGCCATTTGAGAATATTCATATAGCCATCAATTCTTTCATAGTCGTAGTAAGGAAATCCTGTAGCCAGTAATGCATTAGAAATTTTTGTAGTAGAACTAACCGAAATTGATTTTCCGTTCAAATAAGCCCCTCCATTTTTCCAAGCATAAAACATTTCATCTTGATTGGGCTCATAAATTACTCCAAGAACTAGTTCGTTGTTTTTTAATAAGGCGATACTAACGCAATAGGTTGGTATGCCATGAATAAAGTTGGTTGTTCCATCCAATGGATCGATAACCCAGTTGTACTTTTCTCCTTTTTTGTTTGAGGTTCCCTCTTCAGCAATAAAACCAGATTCAGGAATGAGTTCGGATAAAAAATCTACTACTATTTTCTCGGCTGTTTTATCAACATAAGTAACTAAAGAGTTCTTGCTCTTTGTTTCGATATCGCCAGAGCTGAGCTTGGCAGATTCTTGTTGAATAAACGCTCCAGCTTCTTTTGATATGGAGCATACTTTTTCGGTAAGTTGTTTTAATTCCACTCTTAAATTCAGTGTTTGATTCTTTAATTTTTTATTAAATTATAATTTTACAAATGAATTCATCATATTCGGTATGATTTTTCCACCTTTTGTCCTCAAGTTATTTGAAAAATTAATTTTTTAAGGGCATTTTTATACTAAATCAAATACTATGGTAAAAAGGATACTGTTTATTTCACTTTTATTTTTAGTCTCTTTATTCAGTTTTGGTCAAGAGCTGACTCCAAAGCAAATCATTAAAAAGTCAGAGGATAAGGTTCGGGGAGGTGAGCAAGCTTACACTGAAATTACAATAAATATTGTTCGTCCAAAATGGAGTAGAGAAATGAAGCTAAAGTCTTGGGCAAAGGGGACGAATTACAGCATGATTTTAATTAGTGCCCCAGCTCGTGACAAAGGCAGCGTTTTTTTAAAAGCAAACAAACAAGTTTGGAGTTATATACCCAAGTTTAATCGCGTTACAAAGTTGCCTCCTGCAGCTATGTCTCAAAGTTGGATGGGTACAGATTTAACAAATGATGATTTGGTGAAAGAATCCAGTAAGGTAGATGATTTTAAATATAGCCTGCTAAAGGATACTATTATTGATAGTTTGCAGTGCTATCAAATTGAATTAATACCCAACGAAGGCACAAATATTATTTGGGGTAAAATAAAGCTATACATCGATAAAAAAGATTTTATTACGCTAAGGAATGAGAATTATGATGAGGATGGAGAATTGGTAAATGTTTTACAGGCTTCAGAAATAAAAGTAATGGGCGGAATCAAAATAGCCACCAAATTGGAAATGATTCCTTTGGGTAAAAAAGGAAACAAAACCATTATGAAGATTAATAAATTGGATACGAATCAGCAATTGGATGCTTCATTTTTCACCAAACAAAATATGCAAAGAATCAAATGATGTATAGAATAATATTACTAATTCTTTTAAGTGTTGGAGTTAGCTTTGGGCAAAATTCTTTATTGTGGCAAATAACCAAGGACAATGTTAAGGACACCTCTTATTTATATGGTACAATACATTTAGCAAATAAAAAATACTTTCACGTTAATTCAAAAGTTCATGAACTTAAGAAAAAGGTAGATGCAGGAATTTTTGAAATAGTTTTTGAACCCGATTCAATGGCTTTTATTGTATCATCTTTAAAAGCAAATCCTGGAGAAAAATTAAAAGACATATGTTCTGTTGAGGAGCAAAATACGATTTTTAATTATTTTAAAACAAAACTCGGACTTCAAGAATTAGTAGTCAATCAATTTAAGCCTATCGCTTTAACTCCTTTTCTTTTTCAAATTGTAATGCCACCAGATACAATAGGTGCTATTGATCAACTTTTGCAAAATGATTTTAAGAGAATGGGGAAAACTGTTGCGAGTTTAGAATCTGTGCAAATGCAATGCGATTTATTATATGGTTTGCCCATAGATTATCAGAAACAAGACTTGTTGGATGCTATTCAAAAAGAAGACAGTTTACAAACTGCAATTTATCAACTTGATTCAGTATACCGCAATCAGGACATCAAAGGAATAGCTCTTTTACTAGATGAGCTTAAAAATCATGAATATTTGAGTAAGGAACTATTAAATGATTCTAGGAACATTAAAATGATTCCCAAAATTGAAATACTATTGTCGCAACAATCCAATTTAATTTGTGTTGGTGCTGCTCATTTATCAGGTGAAAAAGGATTGATTAATTTGCTAAGACTAAAAGGGTATACTATATCAGCCGTCTTTTAAAATCGTTCAGGTTTAGTCACCAATTTTACAGGATTAATTCAAAAAGAATAGTATCCTCAAAAAGATACGGATGCATAAAGTGTAAATAGCCCTAGAACAACTAGTCCCCATGAAATCAATGTTCTAATTTTATCAATAATACTCCCGCTATACCTTCGAGCTCCTTTTTTCAATAAATAAGTGAACAGACCAAACCAAAGAAAGTCACCAACTATAATTCCAATTGGAAAAAGAAGGAGGTTGAAAAAGTTTATTTCAAATTCAGGAAAGGCTTGATTGGTCCATGTTTTAGCATTGTAAGCCACCCAGCTCCAAAAAGCTATAAAACCGGGGTTACTTCCACATAAAACAAAGCCTTTAGAAAAACTGGCAGTTGAAGATTTTAAAAAAATACTCTTTTTAAGTTCAATTTTTTTATTTGGATTGTGCTTTCCTTTGAATTGCTGATAAAGACCAATTATACCCAAAGCGATAATTGCTATACCTCCAAAAAGACCAACACCAGCTCCTATAATTTCGTAATCACTTAGAAACTCTTCAAAACCCCAGAATGTAAGGTATCCAAAAATGGAATCTATAAGGATTACACCACAAAGGAATGGAATAATTTTAACTTTTTTTTTGCCTAAATAGTTTTCGGCTACAAGAAGGTTAATAGGTCCAAGAGGAGTTGATGAAATTATTCCGAATCCAATTCCAATCACTAAAATGAATCCTAAGAATAAAAAAAAATCCATCAAATTTTTTTATTGAAGTGGCTCTCCCATGAATACTTGATCGCCAATTTTATTTTTTGTTATCGGTAAAGGACTTGCAATACAGCAAGTAGAACCCAATAAAAATGTTGCAATTTCATTCCCGATTTCAACAGAAGATCCAAGTGTAGTTTCATCACCCAAAACAATCGCACCAACACCAGGGCCTCCGACAATAGAAAGGTACCACGTTTTTCCTTCTTCGTCAACGATGTCGACATTGATTCGTTCGTTTCGTAAAGCTGGTAAAGAAGGGTTTTTGTATGCCCATGGACGTAATAATACTAGGTCCCCAGGAATGTGTTCAATTCTTGAAATTTTTCCATTTACAGGAGCATGAATTCTGTGGTAATTGTTGTTGTGTAAAAAGATATTAGAAAAATAATATCCCTTTGGAATACCTTCACCAGCTTGGCCGAAGATGGTTCTTAAATGTCTTTTTTGGCCTTTAACTCGAACCAAGTTTAAATCATCAATATTTCCATATTCACATAACAAACCTTCACATGCCCATACATGTTCTGTTTTTATTGTAGGTGGAACTTTCCATAATCGGGTGAAAAAATCTTGGAAGTTTTTATAAGTTTCAGCACCACTTGCAGGGATGAACTGATCTATGTAATTCGGATCGGAGTAATGTGCTTTACAATAGGGTTTAATCAATTTTTTCGACCAATTTTTATTGTAAACATCTGCATAAATTCTACTTATCCATCTTTGAGTTCTACCAGGCATTATGCCCCAAACGTAAATTGAGATAAAGCTAAAAACGCTTCTTTTTAAAATTAATTTAGCAACTGCCATATTGGTTCCTGTTTTAACCTCAAATCAAGAGGAAGTTAAAAGCGTTTACAAAGTTATGAATTTTCCACCGTAAAAAACAGAAAGAAAAACAGAAACGGTTGATAAAAATGTTAAAAATGAAAAGTGAATAGTACTCAAACAGCCTTTTATTTTTAATATTTTTACAGTAAACCTAATTCAATTTTCTATGGATAAGCTTCATTTCTTAGTTCAATCCTTTAGTGAAGAAGAGAAAAAAGGATTTGAACATTTTGTTAATCGCTTTAGGGTAAGAGAAAATAGGAAAGATTTGGATTTGTTCCACCGTTTTTCAAGTCCAAATAAATTAACACAAGAAGAGGCTTTTAAGATATTGTACAAAGGTGTAAATGAAAAAGAGGCCTATCATGCATTAAGAAAAAGGTTGCTAGGTCACTTAATTGAGTTTATTTCAGTCAAAGAAATTAATGAGCAAAAAGGAGCTACTCATTATTCATCAGAAGGGCTTTTAAATCTCGCAACTTACTTATTTGAACGCGGTGCCTATGAACCCGGTTGGCAGTATTTAAATAGAGCGCATAGGAGTGAATTGAAAAAGGAAAATTATAATCTGCAATCCAAAATATATATGTTGTGGTTGGAAAATTGGGAAGATTATCATGGTCCTGAAAAGTTTAATGCCATATACAAATGCTATGTTGACTCAAAAGATAAAGCAGAAAAAGAGCAAAGACTAAAATTAGCTTTAAGCATTATCAAGAGAAAAATTGAACAATACAAGCAGCAACTCAAGGATATAAATATCGATTTGATTATTAAGGACGTAACCGATGGTTTAGAATTAAAAAAGAAGGATTTTTCATTCTGTCGAAAACTTAAATTACATCACAAAAATAATTAGAAGTAGCTCATTGGTTTCTAAAGATTATGAAGGTGTAGAAACATTTTTAAAAACTCGAATTAAGAAGATTGATAAAAAAGAGGGTCAAAGTGTTTATAGTTATGAATATTGGGAGCTAGTTTATTTTTATGCGCACGCTTTGTATCGATTAAAAAAGATTTCGAAGGCAAGAGAAATACTTAAAGAAATCAACCTTGAAAAAGGGATACTGCATAAAGCAAAAAAAGAAGATTTATTTTGTAAAGTCGAGTTGTTAAAATGGGCATGTGATTTTTATGATAATAATCTTAATGCATCAATACATCGTCTATTGTTGCATGAATCGGGAACTCCTTTTGAAAAAAATGTATTGCATGATTTGGATCGAAAGTTAAATTTAATCACGTCATTTTTTGCATCTGGTGAGTATTCAAGAGGGATAGGTGTTATAAAATCCATTAAACATTCTACACAATG
Organism: Flavobacteriales bacterium; assembly: GCA_045561495.1. Lineage (GTDB taxonomy): Bacteria > Bacteroidota > Bacteroidia > Flavobacteriales_C. Next base: position 11,055 of record JBJKXR010000040.1, read on the forward strand.
GATTCAAAAGAAAAAAGGACTAGAATTTCGTGTGAAGTTTCAAATTATTGAAATCCTTTATTTTTTAGAAACAGGAAAAATTGACTTAGTGCTTTTAAGAATGCGTGCCTTAAAACGTATTATACGAGATGTTATCAAGTTGAATCCGAATTATAAGAACCTTAATGTGTTTTTAAACGTTATAAACACTTCTATAAACCAGGGCGGTTTTAGAGGTTTAGAAAAAGAGTTGGATAAGTTTGAGTTCACCCCTTTTAAACGAGAAAACATACAAGCTATGGCGTTTTTTGCGTATTTAAAAAGTAAAATTAATGGTCGGGATTATTATAAAACATTAATTGAGTTGGTTACTGTTGAATGGATTAAAGGATAGTTTTTTTGGAGTTTAGTAAAGAAATATTCATAGCGTTAGGAGGCTTTTTAATTATTGCCCTTTCGGCGAATCACATATCTAAATTTTTCGCAAAAATTAAATTCCCATTAATTACTGGGTTGCTTTTAGCGGGAATTCTTGCGGGTTCAGATGGATTTGGATTAATTCCTTCTGAAAATGCAAATCGTTTAAATTTTTTAAATGAAATTTCACTAGCCTTTATAGCTTTTGCAGCAGGATCTGAATTGTATTTAAAAGAAATAAGAAGTCAGTTCAAGAGCATACTTTGGAATACTCTTGGGCAACTTGTAATTACTTTTGGATTAGGTGTTTTAGGTGTTTATTTAGCAAGTGAATACATTCCCTTTATGGCTAATATGAATTTTGCTCAAAAAATGTCCATAGGAATATTAATGGCCACTATTTTTGTTGCTCGCTCTCCCTCTTCAGCAATCGCTGTAATTAATGAATTAAGAGCCAAGGGACCTTTTACAAAAACAGCTATCGGAGTAACTGTAGTTAAGGATGTATTGGTCATTGTTTTGTTTGCGATTTGTTTTGCGTTGGCAAAAACATTCTTAAGCGGTGAGCCATTTAGTTTGCTTTCACTTGTATATCTATTGATAGAGCTTATTGTTTCTTTTGCTTTAGGGCGTTTATTGGGAATTATAATAAAATGGTTTTTTAAATTTAAAATGAACAAATACCTCAAAGTCACCATCTTGATTTCCTTGGGTTATAGCGTATATCTTTTTGCCGATTGGCTCGGAGAATTTACTGTTCAGGAGCATATATTGGGACATAAATTTTATATTGAACCACTGTTAATATGTATATTGGGAAGTTATTACGTAACCAATTATTCAACTTCTCGACCTGAGTTTATTGAAGTACTGCACGAAACTGGTCCTGTTATCTATGTTGTTTTCTTTACACTTACGGGAGCAAGTTTACAAGTTGAAGTTTTGTTTCAAGTATTTGGGATAGCTGTATTGTTCTTTTTTATACGACTGTTATCCATGGTTATTGCAGGCTATGTCGGAGGTACATTGGCGGGAGATCCTTGGAAATTTCGTCACCTAAATTGGATGCCTTATGTTACGCAAGCAGGGGTGGGATTAGGTCTTGCAACCCTAATCAAACATGCATTTCCTGAATTTGGTGTTCAATTTGAAACCATTATTGTTGGAGTGATTGTAATTAACCAAATAGTTGGACCTCCCTTGTTTAAATATGCCCTGTATAGAGTTAATGAAACTCATGAAAAGCATGATACCCCTGCCTTTGATGGCCACAACGACGCAATAATTTTTGGATTTGAACCGATGAGTTTGGCTTTGGCTCGGCAATTAAAAAATAATGGATGGGGAGTTAAAATAGCAGCTATGCGAAAAGCAGATGAGATAGAAGCCGTGGATGATATTGATATCGTATTTATGGATTCTATATCACTGGGCTGTTTAAATAAATTGGAGCCTAAAAATGCTGATACCATGGTTCTCATGCTTTCTGATCGAGAGAATTACCAATGGTGTGAGTTAATCTATGAGCAAATAGGAACAAAAGAAATAGTTGTTCGGGCAAGTGGAGATCGGTATTACGCTAAAAAATTTAAAGCTTTGGAAGCCCTAGTCGTTGACCCTAATTCAGCCATGGTAAATTTAATGGATCACTTTGTTCGAAGTCCAAATGCTACGAGCATATTGTTAGGAATGGAAACCGATCAGGATGCAGTGGATGTAGAAATAAGAGATGCTTCTATACAGGGGTTAGCTTTGAGAGATATAAGGCTTCCCTCTGATATTTTGATTTTATCCATATCCAGAAACGATCAAATGATGATTACCCATGGGTATACACGATTAAGATTAGGTGATGTTGTTACTATTCTTGGTTCACAGGAAAGCATTGATAAGGTTGGACTGATGTTTGGCCCAACCTAAATAGCTTTAATCTATTTCTGACCTTTTCCAAGATAATTAACAATTCACTTGTTGAGATATAAAAAAAGCTTCTGTTTAAATTGAATGCGGTATTGTCTATTTTTAATGTATGATTGAATCTGATGTTTCATTAAAAAACTTCAACACATTTGGTATAGATGTGTCTTCTAAATTATTTAGTCAAGCGGAAAATGAAGACCACGTTCGCAATGTGATTCAATCAACAGAGTTTATGCGTAATTCTTCATTAATATTAGGAGGAGGTTCTAACCTATTGTTTACAAAGAATTTTGATGGAATTGTACTGCGAAATCATATTCAAGGAATTGAAGTGATTGAGGAAACGAAAGAATATGTTTTAGTAAAAGTAGGCGGAGGAGTTGTTTGGCATGACTTTGTGCTTCATTGCATTAAAAAAGGTTGGCACGGAGTAGAGAATTTAAGCCTCATTCCTGGTAATGTAGGAGCTAGTCCAATGCAGAACATTGGAGCTTATGGAGTAGAAATTAAGAAGGTTTTTCACGAACTAGAGGCCATTCATTTACAAACAGGAGAAATACATTATTTTAACAATTCAGCTTGTGAATTTGGTTACCGTGAAAGCGTGTTTAAAAATAAGTTGAAAGGCCAGTATTTAATTTCAAGAGTGATTTATAAACTTTCAAAGAAAGGAAACTATACTATTTCTTATGGTGCAATTGAAAAACAATTGGAAAGTATGGGTGTTCAAGAGTTGTCAGCAAAATCAATTAGTGATGCAGTGATAGCCATTCGACAATCCAAACTTCCCGACCCAAAAAAAATAGGCAATTCAGGATCATTTTTCAAAAACCCCATTGTAGATAAAAGTACTTATCATATGGTTAAATCTAATTTCCCTGATGTTGTTGCTTATTCGGCAGGGAAAGGTTTCATGAAGCTTGCTGCAGGATGGTTAATAGAGAAGGCTGGTTGGAAAGGAAAAACGTTTGATAATTATGGAGTTCATAAACATCAAGCCTTAGTTTTGGTTAATTATGGAGGTGCTTCTGGTAAAGAAATATATGATTTATCAGCAGAAATTTTAGATTCAATAAAAGAAAAATTTGGCGTGCAATTAGAGCGCGAAGTAAATATATACTAGTTAAAAGATGGAAAAATTAGTAGAATTAAAAGCTGTCAAAGCATTTCACAGAAAGAAGCAAATTCTTAACGGCGTTGATATTTCAGTAGGAAAAGGTGAATTTGTATACTTGATTGGAAAAACAGGAAGTGGAAAAAGTTCTGTATTAAAAGTACTCTATAAAGAGATGGATATAGCAGAAGGAGAAGGAGAGGTAGTTGGTTTAAACTTAAAAAAGCTAAGGTATTCTCAAGTTCACAAACTAAGACGACAATTGGGAGTGGTTTTTCAAGATTTTCAATTGCTTCCGGATAGAAGTATAGAGGAAAACTTACTTTTTGTTATGCAATCCACAGGATGGAAGGATAAAAAAGCCATGAGAAATCATGCGAAAATCACCCTTGAGCAAGTAAATTTACCGGATATACTTGATAAATATCCTCACCAGTTATCGGGTGGTCAACAACAAAAAGTAGCTATAGCAAGAGCGATGATAAATTCCCCTAAAGTAATATTAGCAGATGAACCCACAGGGAATTTAGATCCCGAATCCTCAAATGAAATCATGAATTTGTTGTCTGTTATTTCAAAAGGAGGAACAGCAATTATAATGGCAACGCATGATATGGATTTGGTAGAAAATTACCCAGGAAGAGTTTTGAAATGCGAAGAAGGATTGATTTCAGAAGTTCAATCTTCCGTTTATGAATAAAATTACAAGTTTATTGGGTATACAATATCCTATTATTCAGGCAGGAATGGTTTGGTGCAGTGGGTGGAGATTAGCTTCAGCAGCCTCCAATAACGGAGCTTTAGGAGTGCTTGGAGCAGGAAGTATGTACCCTGATGTACTAAGAGAACACATTCAAAAATGTAAGAATGCCACCCAAAATCCATTTGCAGTAAACATTCCATTGTTTTATCCTCAGATTGAAGAGCTTTTTGAAATTCTTTTTGAGGAAGGGGTTAAGGTTGTTATTACATCAGGAGGAAACCCTGCACTCTATACTCAAAAAATGAAAAAATTAGGCATCACTGTACTGCATGTAATTGCCAATACAAAGTTTGCGAAAAAAGCCGAAGATGCAGGAGTAGATGCAGTTATTGCTGAAGGTTTTGAAGCCGGAGGTCATAACGGAAGAGACGAAACAACTACCATGTGTTTGGTACCTTCAATTGTTCAACACGTATCCATACCTGTTGTCGCTGCAGGAGGCATAGCATCAGGCGAAACTATGCTAGCAGCAATGAGTTTAGGAGCTGATGGAGTTCAAATAGGAAGTAGATTTGCCATTTCAAAAGAATCTAGTGCCCATGAGTTGTTTAAGTCCTATGTTGTCAACTCTAAAGATGGAGACACCATTTTAACATTAAAAGAGTTAGCCCCCGTAAGAATGTTGAAAAATGATTTTTACAAACAAGTTGTAGCTCTTTATCAAAAAGGAACCTCAAAGGAAGAACTTTCAAAACTACTTGGTAGAGGTAGAATAAAAAAAGGTATTTTCGAAGGAGATGTACAAGAAGGTAATTTAGAAATTGGACAAATATCTGCAATCATACATTCAGTAGAATCTGTCGAAGATATTATTCAAAAAATAATTGCCGATTACCAATTAGCAAAATCAAATCTATTTTCATTTCATGATTAACTACAAAAAGTATCAATTAGATAATGGTTTAAAAGTTATTCTTCATCAAGATAAATCTACACCAATAACTGCTGTTAACTTGGCGTTTGATGTTGGAGCTAGAGATGAAAACCCAAACATGACAGGGCTAGCTCATTATTTTGAGCACCTTATGTTCTCGGGGAGTAAAAATGCACCAGATTATGATGTTCAAGTTCAAAATGCAGGAGGGCAAAACAATGCTTTTACTACAAATGACTATACCAACTATTACATAACCTTACCTAAAAACAATTTAGAATTGGCCTTATGGTTGGAATCCGACAGAATGTTTCAATTAAATCTAGATGAAAAAAGTCTAGAAGTTCAACGTCAAGTTGTAATTGAAGAATTTAAGCAGCGGTATTTAAATCAGCCATATGGAAACAATATGGCTCAGCTTCGAAAAGTAACGTATAAAGATCATCCATATCAGTGGTCAACCATTGGTTCGGAGATTAGTCACATAGAAAAAGTAACCTTAGAAAATGCGAAGCATTTTTACCAACAATTTTATGCTCCAAACAATTGTATTTTATCGATTTGTGGAGACATCGAATATGAAGAAACGTTTGGGTTGGTAAAAAAATGGTTTGGAGATATAGCTTCTTCTGTAATTTCTCGTCAACCTATACTTGAAGAAAGGCAGCAACTCGAACAGAGGGCTGAAACCGTTGAGGAATCTGTTCCGCTAAATGCTTTTTTATGGTCCTTTAAAGTTGGTTCAAGGACAGATGATGATTTTCCAATTGCTGATTTAGCCAGTGACATTTTGGGACGTGATGAAAGTTCATTATTGTATCAGAAATTGGCAATAGAATTAGAATTGGTGTCTAACATCAACGCTTACCTTACGGGAGATAGGGGGCCTGGGATGTTGATAATTTCAGGAAAGATAAACGATGGTGTTGAATTTGATAGCGTTGAACAAGAAATTTGGAGCATCATTAATCAATTGAAAGAAAAAAGCATCTCCAATGAAAACCTTCAGAAGGTTAAAAATAAGTTTGAAACTGCTCATGTTTATGGTGAAATGAATGTAATGAACAAAGCTATGAACTTGGCATATGCTGAACTCTGTAATGATGTTGAAGATATTAATCTAGAACTAAAAGCGTATCAAAAAGTTCAAACAAAACAAATACAAAATTGGGTTCAAGAAACTCTAAAAGAAAGTTCTTTGAGTAAAGTACACGTAATAAAATCGGATAATGGATAGAAGTATAGCTCCCGAAATTAAAAATCAAATTGAGTTAACAAAGCTTAATGTTGAAAAAGAGATAGTAAATGGAGTTGAGGTGAATTACGTCAATGGAGGAAGTGCGCCATTATTAAAATTTGAATTGGTTTACAACGCAGGCTCCAAATACCAACCTCAACCACTCGTTGCATCATTAGCTTTTGATATTTTACGTGACGGATCAAAAAAAATAAACGGAAAATCATTTAAAGAAGCTATAAATGGTTTAGGTGTATATTATGGAATGGATGTTTCGAAGGATTTTGGAACACTTTCTTTTTTTGTTTTGGAAAGAAATTTAAGTCAGCTATTGGATTTAGTAAAAGATGTCATTACGGATCCCAATTTGCCCCAAGATGAATTTAACCGTCTCCGTCAAAAAGAAAAAAATGAGTTTTTAGTGGATAGTGAGAAAACGTCTTTTTTAGCTCGTCAAAGATTTGCAGAGGTTTTGTTTAATGAAAGTGAATATGGGCAAGTAGCCCACCACCAAGATTTTGATACTATAGAATATCAAATGTCCAAGTCTTTCGTTTACGATTATATTGTTAATGCCCCCTTTAAACTATTGGTTTCAGGCAGCGTTTCTAATCAATCCAAAATCGTGTTCAAATCTTTTCTGGAATCTTTAGAAATAAATACCAAAGCAATTAAAAAACAAGTAAAAAAATGCAATCCAATTAACGAGCTACATACCATTTCAAAAGATTCGGAACAGTGCAGTGTAATGTTGGGGAAATTATTGCCGGGAAAAACACATCCAGATTACCATCAAATAAGCATCACAAATGCTCTGTTTGGCGGTTACTTTGGTTCGCGATTAATGCAAAATATTCGAGAAGAAAAAGGTTGGACATATGGAATTCATTCTACCATTATTAATTATGAAGAAGTTACAAGTTTAGTAATCTCATCAGATGTATTACAGGATAAAGGCAATGATACGTTACAAGAAATAAAAAAGGAAATCAGTAGACTTCAAAATGAACTGATGTCAACAAAAGAGCTTGATATTTTAAAAAACTATTTAAAAGGGAGTCTTTTAAAAGGATTTGATGGTGCCTTTGAACAAATGGATCGATTTTTTTCGGTGGATTCATTTGGTTTGGACTGGAGCTATTACGATGATTACATAAAAACAATTGAAACAATAACTCCAAAAGAGATACAAAAAATTTCAACCCAATACTTGAAATGGGAGGATTTTGTGTTTGTTAAAGTAGGAGGTAAGCATGCATGAAAAATTTCTTTAAAAGGGAAATATCCAATTGGAGATTAGTATTCATCATATTAGTTTTTGTATTGGTTTTAATAATAATTATGAGTGACGAGTTGGGTTTGTCCAATCAACATATTCGTTACATTTACTATGTAATATACTGTCTTATAGCTCTCAGTTATTTCGATATTTTTTGGAAGAAAATTAAGAAACGAAAACCTTCAAATGATATTTTAGATCATGAAGACTGAGTTTTTAAATTAATAAACCATTTAAACTAAACTGCTTATTCTTTTAATATCTGACGTTGAATCACTATTTTAGCACCTCAATTTTTTACATCTATTTTTAACAATTTATATTATGAGTAAAATTACTGTTGTAGGTGCTGGTAACGTTGGAGCAACTTGTGCTAACGTTTGCGCACACAAAGAACTAGCAACTGAGGTTGTTTTATTGGACATCAAAGAGGGTGTTGCAGAAGGGAAGTCCTTAGATATGTGGCAAACTGCCGCAGTAAATATGTATAACACAAAAACAGTTGGTTCAACGAACGATTACACCAAAACTGCCGGTTCTGATGTAGTTGTAATTACATCTGGATTACCAAGAAAGCCTGGTATGAGCCGTGATGATTTAATTGCAACGAATGCTGGTATTGTAAAATCAGTAACTGAAAACGTAATTAAACATTCTCCTGATGCAATTATTATAGTTGTATCGAATCCATTAGACGTTATGACGTATTGTGCTTATTTAACAGCTCAAAAAGCATCGAACAAAGTGATGGGAATGGCTGGTATTTTAGATACAGCTCGATATAAAGCATTTTTAGCAGATGAAACAGGAGTGTCGGTAAAAGATATTCAAGCTTTATTACTTGGAGGACATGGCGATACAATGGTTCCCCTTCCAAGATTTACAAATGTTGGAGGAGTACCTGTTACAGATTTGGTATCAGAAGAAAAATTAAATGCTATTGTTGAAAGAACCAAAAAAGGTGGTGGCGAATTGGTAAACCTTATGGGTACATCAGCTTGGTATGCACCAGGTGCTGCTGCAGCTCAAATGGTTGAAGCTATCGTTAGAGATCAAAAAAGAGTTTTCCCTGTTTGTGCATGGCTAACTGGTGAATTTGGATTAAAAGACGTTTACCTAGGAGTTCCTTGTGTTCTTGGTAAAGAAGGTATTGAAAAAATCATTGAATTGAATTTAACAGCTGATGAGAAAGCTTTACTTGAAGAGTCTGCTGTAGCAGTTAAAGATGTAATGTCAGTTTTAACAAAAATGAACGCTGAAGCCGAAGCTTAAGCAATACAAGTATTATAGTTTTGTAATAAGTAAAAAGCCCCGCAAATTGCGGGGCTTTTTGTTTTTAATTTGCGTTTTTTAACTTTTTCAAGTTTGGTGATGGATTATTTTTTCACAACGGAATAACCACCATCCACATGTATTATTTGACCAGTGACCCATGATGAATTAGGTGTCAACAAAAAAGCAGCAGCTTCGGCAATATCTTTTGGATCACCTATTTTTTTCAGAGGGTTATTTTCGGACTGAACTTTTATTTTTTCCTCAGTATTTAAAAATCGGCTGGCTAAATTCGTATTGGTTAGGGAAGGAGCAACAGCGTTAACTCGAATTGAAGGAGCTAATTCAGCCGCCAATGATCGAGTTAATCCTTCAATAGCACCTTTGGACATTGCAACTTGACTATGGTAATTAAATCCGGATTGCACGGCAACAGTTGAGAAAAGTACAATTGATGCATTAGTACTTGCTTTAAGACGAGGCAACACTTGTTGTATAATTCGCGTTGCTCCTAATACTTGTAATTTAAAATCCTCTATAAAATCTTCCTCCTTAAATCGTGTAAATGGTTTTAAGTTAATTGCTCCAGGACAGTAGGCTAAACCATGAATTTCGTCTGGTAGATTTTCCATTGGTAAAGTATCTTGATTAACGTCTAATTTCAAATAGTTTACGTTTTCTCGGTTGTGCGATTCATTTGTATTGAACGTCGCAATTATATTATTTCCTTGACTTTCCAGTATTTTAACCAATTCATTACCAATTCCTGAAGAACCACCAATTACTATATAATTTTTCATTTCGTTAAAGTTTAAATTAACATCAATATTGAATTATTACTTAAGTTGGCGTTTTAATTAGAATAAAAATATTTTTTTTAATAGTAAATATTGATAACAAGTTTTCAAGTTCTAAAACTTGAATCACAGAAAAAAACATTTGAGTTTTTGGATAAAAAATAGTTTAAATAAATGAGCTACTTTTATCTTAGCATTCTAATTATCGAAGAATAAAAATCACTAATAACATTTTTTAATATGTTAGTTGAGAGAAAATGCTCAGGTTGTGGTATATGGATTTCAACGGATGTTTGTCCAAAATGTGGGCTCGACTCAAATCCAAGGCGAGTTCGGGTTCAAAAAATAAGAGACGTTAAAACACAAAAGGAATCTGCTGAACCCGAAAAAATAGATCTGTTTATACACAAATGGAAAATCACTAAAAACCCAATCCTTAAAGCTGCTTATTGGGTTGGTTACTCTATTTGGTTTGTTTACTTTTCTATTTTATCCTTTATTGCTTTTTTAGTTGCATGGCTTCCAGGCTAACCTTTTGGACATACCATATTTTACATGTTTTGCTTATTGCTCTATACGTCTGGACTTTATACATGAAGTTTTATGCTCCAACTCAGAATTTTTCAAACCATTATTTAGCAGACCTAATTTGCATGCCTATTATTTTTTACATAGTTGAAGGATTGTTTAGAGTGCTTAAAATTAATGCTAGTTTATCCATCCCTAAGATTATTTTTGGGGTAGCTTATTTCTCATTTCTTTTTGAATTTTTATTGCCTCAATTAAGCGAAAAATATACCGCGGATTGGCTTGATGTAATCATGTATGGCCTAGGAGGGTTTCTGTATTTTCTTTCAATCAAAATCTTAAAACCCCACAATTATGAAGTAGGTTAAAAGACTTAATGAACCCAATGGATTATGTTTTTAATAACATACAGTCCTGATTGTAAAATTTATCTTAAATTAAGGCTGGTAAAAAATTGAAATTTACAGATATTACGATTTCTCAAAAAGAAAAATAAAACAATATGCGCATCAAAAACTTCACTCTAGTATGTTCTTTGCTTTTTAGTCTTATTTCTACGGCTCAAACAAATCATACCATATCCACCTCTGGTATGTCATTTTCCCCATCGGAATTAACCATTGAAATTGGTGATACAGTAACATTTATAAATACGGGCGGTTCTCATAATGTGAATGGAACTCAAGCAACTTTTCCTAGTAACCCAGAGAGTTTTGGGAATTCTGTTGGTTCTGGCTGGACGTATCAACATGTTTTTTCAATTGCGGGTGAATATGATTTTCAATGCGATCCTCACGCATCATTTATGAATGGGAAAATTACTGTACAAAATGCTACTTCAATACAAAATCTTGATTCAGGTAGTCATTTAAATATATTCCCCAATCCATTCCAAAATTCAGTATCTATTCAAGGCTGTAATGGAGGGAAGGTTTTTTTGTATAGTGTTGTAGGGCGATTGGAGCTGAATGAGAAAATAACAAACGATAGTTACAAGTTGACTACAAACGAGCTACCTTCGGGTATTTATTTGTATCAAATAACGTTGGCTAACAAGGAAACTGTTTCAGGAAAAATCGTGAAAAAATAAGCAATAATCTCCAAAATGATTATCCTTAATGAAATTAGGTTTCCAAATTTTGAATAACAACGATTTTTTGCCAAATTTTTCGAGATAAACCGGTGGTTAATACCTCAATTTCATTAACTGCGCTAACAATTACCTCATCAGGCAAGCTTTGTGCGTATAATGCAGCCACCTTACCTATAAGCGCACTTGCTTCTGAACAGTAGTCAAGATATCTTTGAAGCTCAAACTTTGTATATGAGCGTATAGGTGAGTTTTTTGTAGACTTTGTTATTATTATGCATGTATGGGTCTTTGGTGAGCTGATGCATATCAATAACATGAGAAATAACACGGAGTTTATGTAGCGACTTAATAGCCCGTTTTCTTTTAATTCTAGATTCCATTGTGATAAGAAACAAAAAAGCTGCGCCAATTAGGAATAAATTGTTAAACATACCATTACTAATTGAAACTAGTTTTTCCAAATCAAAGGTCTTTACTTTAAAGTTTATTAGTGAAAAACTAAATATTATACCTCCTAAACCAACTGCAATAATTAAGTATGAAAAAACTTTGAGAGGAATGTTAGGCTTGGAGATATATGAGATGTTTTTTTTTGTTTTTTCAGCCAGCATTAAAAATTCACGGCAAACGTCTTTTAATCCAGAATCTGGAAATCTATCTGATATTCTTTTTTCAAGTATACTAACTGAATCTATTATCTTTTCCGGTTCAAGTTTAGTAAGTTGACTCATTATAATCCTAAAATTTTACTTTTCTTGTATATCACTAACCTGCTTTTTCTCGGTGAAAACATAGAGCAATAAGTGTGTTTTCTTTTTTGAGTTCAGTTCTGAAGGGCCAGT
>JBJKXR010000041.1:0-22426 GCA_045561495.1 Flavobacteriales bacterium
AAACAAGAAGAATTGCACAGCCTTTTGAATGAGTTAAAGTCTCAGTACAAAGATTCGATACCGTAAATTAAGAGTTGAGATTTTACTTTTTGATGATTATCTGGTTCTCATATTCTAATTTCAAGAAATAAATCCCAGAAGATTCATTGCTTAAATCAACTTTAGAATATCTTCCTGAAAACAAGATTTTTCCATGTATATCCATCACCTTAAATGGTTTCTTTTCATTCCATTGTATTAATCCGTTGGTTGGATTTGGCCATGCTTGTGTTTTTAGGATTTTCTCCGGTTTTATTGAAGTTGGTGTTCCACAATCGAAATCATTGATGATTCCATAAGCGAGAGATTGGTTTCCAGATTGATTCAAATGTACATCATCATTTAATCCAGAGGCATCTGTGTAATCGTTTCCGTTCAGATAATATAGGTTGGAGTAGCTCTCTTGCAAGTGTTGAATAATTTCCAGTTGACCATTTTTTAAACTGTCGATAGTTCTTGCCGTTGTATTGGTTGGATTTGTTGTGTAGGTGGGGAGTATAGCCAAAACACATGCATTCGGATAATCATTCAGTAAGGTGGTTAAAATAGTTTCGTATTGTGGAAAGGAATTATTGGCCAAATAGGCGTCTGAACCGGAATAATGTACGTCATTATATCCCCATAAAATTGAAACCAAATCCGGTTCCAGTCCAGTAGAAAAGTTGTTTAAAATCCCATCGTAAATTTTTGAACCTCCAATGCCCCAGTTGTACAGTTCATAACCTAAGGAATCTGCAAGAATATAAGGGTAGGTTAAGCGTGTAGAGTAGCTATTAATACCCATTCCATGGGTAATAGAGTTCCCTATGGCGATATACACCGGTTTGTTTTTGCTAATGGCACTTAATGAAAACCCATTAAGTATTTCCAGTTTTAAAAACTCTGCATTCGAAAAAGTGGGTAAAGTAATGGACCATTCTGCCATTTCTTGCGATGGGTTTTCCATTTCAATTTCCCACCCTTGAGAGTCAAATTGATATTCTCCGTTTTTAAATACATCAAACGTATGCCAGAACAAATCGTCGCTGATGGATGTGTTTTCTTGGAAGTAGGCTTTTATTTTGGGACTATTGGTTTTAAATCGAAGCTTCACTCCACTTGTTGCTCCTGCTCTTTTTTGTAGGTAATATCCAGAAACTTCCCCTAATGCATATTCTTTTTTAAAGCGATATAAAGTGGCTTTACTTTCTGAAACATCCACATCATTTACACCTTCGAAAATCAAGTTGCTATTCGTAGGAGGTATCGATTGAAAAGAACAGTCGTTTATTGGAGTTATGCCTGTGTTTCCCCCGGAGCAAATTCCACAGTTGTCTAAACTTGCTAAACCAGCAGAGTCACCGTTGCAGTCCAAACCGTTTAACTGGATATCGTCTACATAGTATGTTCCTTCATCCTTGAAAATGAGTTTAATTCTGCCTGTAGATGAATTTATCCCGGCTTCAAAAGTTGCCGTATACAATTGCCAATTGGTGGAATGGATGACAACATCCTCATTTTGATCAACAGTAGTGTTGTTCATTATAGATACATTAATTGCATCACCAATTTCTCCTTTGGCATAAAACGATACAGTATAAGATTCTCCTGAGGATATATCGAAGTAACACGTTCCGGTATTAAAAACCCTTACTTGCCATACACCGGCAACAGAAACAGTTGCTTTTAAACATTGATTACCAGAGTGTTTGTCCTCGGAAGTTATTTCCAGAGTTCCGTTTCCTTGCGTTCCAGTCACGAATTGATTGAGCGCATTTCCTCCTTCAAAATCACCAATTCCTCCAGAGTTAAAACACTGCGAAAAAGCAAAAAAATAAGCGATGCAGAGTGCCGTAGTTAAGGAAAACTTCATACCTAAAGATACTACTTAATTAAGATTCAGATTTTACTAAACTCCACGTAAAATTTCTTTCGGAGAGGTTTTAATAATTTGAATGTTGTTTACGATTCCAATGATTGCAACAGCAAAAGTTACAATAAGAGGGACTAACACAACGGGGGGAGCCATGAAATTACGAAAGGCGTTCGAAAAGAGTAGGTTGAAAGTAAATAAGCACCAATTACAGATAAAGCTGTTCCTGAAAGGGTTCCTATAGTACCCAGTAATATGTATTCAACTGTAGTCATATTGAATATTTGTTTACTAGTAGCTCCAATGGTTCTTAGCATTGCATTTTCTTTTAACCGTTTATACTTACTGGTTCTAACGGCTCCAATGAGGACAATAAAGCCAGTTAATATACTGAAAAGGGCAAGAAAATTAATTACCCACGCAATTTTGGAAAGTATGTTTTCTACCAGTTTCATTACCGAGCGTACATCAATTACGGTTACGCTTGGGTGATCCATGACTAAGGTTTGTTGCATTTTTGCGGCAATAGAATCCGTTGGAGCTCTTGTAGTTAAAACGTTGGTTTGAGGGGCGTCGTTCAGCGAACCTGCGGGAAATAAAACTGAGAAATTCATTTTCATTTGTGACCATTCAATTCTTCGAATGCTTTTAATCTCGGTATCGATTAATACTCCTTGAATGTTAAAAGTAACCTTATCACCTAACTTTAGATTAGCGTCTTTTTTAAAGCCAATATCCAAAGATATTGGGATTACATCTGGATTATCTACTTTACCTATCCATTCTCCATCAATTAACGCTTCGGATGAAATAAGAGAGTCTCTATATGAAGATCTGAACTGACCTTCTAGTACCCAGTCCTTTATTCCATTTAAAGAATCGGTTTTTAATTCCGCTGCTCGTACACCATTTATGCTGTATACCTTCATGGCGATAACTGGAATTTCATCGAGAACGGGTTGATTAAAAGATTCAATCGTATTGGATACAGAATCGATGATTTCTTTTTGTACGTCCAACAAAAGGATATTCGGAACTTCTGTGCTTTTTTGAAACGAGGTACTGCTAATTAGAGCATCTTTTGCCAGATACAATGTATTGATCAGAAATACACCAACCCCAATACAAAGTATAAGGGTAACGGTTTGGTTTCCTGGTCGAAACAAATTGGATAACCCTTGTCTGGATGCGAAATTCCATGTTTTGGGAAATGAGTTTTTGATGAGTATAATGAAAGCCCCGGCAATTAATCGTATTAAACCAAAAACCAATAAGATTCCCATTAAAAAGGCTAAGGAATACAGGAACTCACCAAGTAATAAATAAGAAAAAAGAAAAACCGTAAACGCAATGGTTGGTCCGACAATAAAAAATAAGGTGTTGTTTTTTTTTCGATTGGTTCCTTGATTTCGTAAAACCTCATTGGGCGTAACAAACCAAGTACTTAATAGCGGGTACAGTGAAAAAATCACCGACATAATTACACCTATGGTTAAACCGAGTATGACCACCTTTGGAATAATTTCAAAGGATACGTCAACGGGTAAGAAATCACCCAAAAGTATTGGGAAAAATTGTTGGAAGCCTATGCCTAGCAAGGTGCCTAGTAAACTGCCTAAAAACCCTATAAAAATAATCTGAAATAGATAAATTAAAAAAGTCTGTTTTCGAGTAAGCCCTATGCATTTCAGCACAGCAATCGATTTCTTTTTTTCTTTGATGTAAATGTTTGTAGCGCTTGCAATACCAAGACAACCCAAAAGTAAAGCTGTAAAAGCTACTACATTTAAAAATTTACCAAAGTTATTATACCCTTTACCCAATTGACGCCCTGCAGAGAGATGCGTGTCCAGATCGGCACTTTCTTTATCCAGTTCTGGAAGCAAAGCAGCTTGAAGCTCATTTAAATCTGTTTTAGGGTCCGATTGAAAATAATACAGGTATTCAACTCGACTGCCTTTTTGAATTAGGCCTGTTTTTTCAATTAAGTTGTAGGGAATAAAAACAGGTGGGATAATCGATGTGGAAATTGCTGATTTTCCTGGAATGGATTCCAGAGAGCCTAGAATGGGTAGAGAGATATTTCCAATTTTGATAGAGTCACCAACGGTTAAGTTAAATTGCAATAAAGTGGTTGCATCTACTAGAGCCCCTTGTTCTACTTTGTAGGTTTTTGCTGCATTTTCGGGAAGGGATTTTACTTTTCCATAAATAGGGAATGTGCCTTCATAAGCGCTTACTTTTACGAGTTTTGAACCTCCGTTTTTAGAAAAGAACGCCATAGACGCAAAGTTGATTTCTCGGGCTTTATAATCTAATGAATCGGCAATTTGTTGAACTTTTTGAGTGGGTTTTTTGCGGATGTTTATGATATAATCCGCACCCATTAAACTTTTTGAATCCTGCTTTATTTTAACTTTTAAATTGTTACCAAAGGATTGAATGGCAACAACTGCCGAGATACCCAAAACAATAGAGGCAATAAATAGGTACAGTTTTTTACGGCTAGCACGCCAGTCTCTCCAGGCCATTTTAATCAGCCAACCAACTTTAGTTTTCGTTTCCACTTCAAATTTGCTCATTTGCGGCCGCTGCTGTTTCTTCGTGATAAATGGTGCCTCCTTTTAGGATAATTCTTCGTTGGGTTTTTTGCGCCAGCTCCAAATCGTGGGTAACAATAACTAGAGTGGTTCCCGCTTCCTTATTTAAGTTTAAAAGTAAATTAACAACTGTTTCGCCGCTTTCTTCATCTAGGTTACCTGTTGGTTCATCTGCAAAAAGAATGGTAGGCTGGTTAGAAAAAGCTCTAGCAATGGCCACTCTTTGTTGCTCTCCACCTGAAAGTTGAGACGGGTAGTGGCTCATTCGGTTTTCCAATCCGACTTTTCCCAGCAAATCTTTCCCAATTTGAGATGCGTTTTTTTCTCCCTGTAACTCCAGGGGTACAATTACATTTTCAAGAGCTGTAAGCGATGGGAGCAATTGAAAATCCTGGAAAATGAAACCTACTTTTTTGTTTCTTAAAATTGCACGTTCATCTTCGTTCAGTTGCCCTAGGTCAACACCGCACAATTCAACCTTTCCACTAGTTGTATCGTCCAAACCGGCACACAATCCAAGTAACGTTGTTTTACCGCTTCCTGAAGGACCTACAATCGAAAAAGTTTCCTTTTCTTCAATGCTGATGTTGATGTCCTCAAGAATAGTCAATACACTATCTCCGTTTGTAAAACTTTTGCTTAAGTTGGTGATGGCAAGTATCGATGACATATTTTGTAGTTTATCTTTCTGTTTTGTTACTTTATACAATAGCTAAAGTTAACGTATTATGCATCGAAACAAAAGTTATTCTCCACCAGCGGTAGTAAAGCTACTTGCGTGTATACTTATTCTTACTTTATTCGGTTGTGGAGATCCGGTAAAACCTACTGAAGGACAATCAAAATCACTTGAAAAAGAACAATCGAAAACTAAAGAAAAAGCAAAAGTTATTCTTTGTTTTGGGAACAGTTTAACCGAAGGGTATGGATTAAAACCAGAGGAATCTTATCCCTCATTACTTCAAAATAGAATTGATTCCCTTGGACTGAATTACCGAGTGGTAAATGCAGGAATCAGTGGAGAAACAACAGCAGGAGGAAAAGGTAGATTAGGATGGGTACTTAAAAATAAAGTAGACATATTTATTCTGGAACTCGGGGCCAACGATGGATTAAGAGGGATTCCAATAAAGGAAACAAAAAGGAATTTACAAAGCATCATTGATACGGTACAATTAAAAATTCCGGATGTGAAAATTGTACTGGCAGGTATGCAGATTCCCCCAAATTTAGGGGAAAAGTACACGCAAGAATTTAAAGCAATTTTTCCTGCTTTAGCAAAGGATAATTCAGTTCATTTAATTCCCTTCTTATTGCAGGGTGTTGCGGGTGAAACAGAACTCAATCAGGAAGATGGTATCCACCCAACAGCAAAGGGAACTAAGCTTGTATTAGAAAATATTTGGAAGGTTTTAGTTCCTTTTCTCTAAAATGAGTTTTTGATTGAAGAATTTCTTAAAAAGGGCGGAGTTTTTTCCGCCCTTTTTAGTTATATATTCAAGTATTCTTTGAGTGCTTTTGTTGAGGATAGCTCCGAGGTCATATCCGTCATTACAATTCTCGGTTGAGCAGAGTCTTTGTTCATTTTTTGATATTCACCTTCACTAAGGACAAAAAGTTTTTTGTCTTCTGTAAATAATAACAAAACATTTTTCCCTTTTTTGTCGACCGTAATTGAGTTGGGATTGTAACTGAATGATCCGTTGTACTTTAGATCCACCACACAAAGTACATGTTGGTTCTGAATTTGATTGCCGTTTTCATCTACATACTTTGGGAGGAGGGTTGTTCGGTTGGCTATTCTGTAAACCTGATCACAGTTGTAAACTCCAAACGAATTGGAGTTTAATCCTTTTACTAGTGAAGGGTAGGTGTGTCCTCTATTGACACCTTCTGCCAGTAATGTTGAATTTCCATTGTTATTTTCAAAGATAAGGTCTCTTTTGAAATTTTTGAGAGGAAGATGGTCGGGAATTTTATTTCCCTCGATTTTTTGGTTGATCAACTCAATACTTTTTTGTGTTAAAACAACCTCTTGCTTCCTATCATCTCTATTTAACTCTCTTACAAAGTCGTTCACTTGGATTAATGCTTCATTGTAGCATTTCCAACTGTATTTCGCAAACGTTACTTTCTTTTTTGTTCCTCCTAAAGCTCTAGATGTAATCCAATTTTGGTTACTATAACCTTCGCTAACTTTAATTGAACCAATTAGTGCCTCGTTTTGAATATCCTCATTAGTTTCTTCCTTTTTCAAGTTTCTATTATTGATTTTTTCTTTGGTTATTTGTTTGACTTTTTTCCATTTACTGGCGTCTTCATCCAGTTGGTAAAATCCAACACCTGCGTCCCCTTTTGTGCATTGAAAATTTACTACGGCAGGTTTTGTTAGCTTTAATGTTTTGCCATTCTGTTCTCCGCGAATTTCATACATTCCAACAGAGTTGAAATTTTGACCGTTAAACGTCATTGGAATACCCGAAAAAGCAATTTCAGCAGCGTTTCGAAATTCTCTGTATTTTATTTCAAATTCTCCTTTAACTGGTGTTCCATCTTCATAGGTGACTGAGTTGGGTTGGATTTTAATTTTTGTTCCTGAGTTATAGTGTAAGAGACCTCCTGAATTATTCATTGGGTAGGCGTTAAACTCTTTTTGTATTCCTGAATAGGAATTGCTTAGTGTTTTATAGTTTAAACTTTTCCCAAAGTGGACTACGAATCCATGAAAATAGTCTTTTGCTTCTTTAAAATCGGTTGCTCCCTCTTGTTCAATGAATTGCCATTTTATGTTTTTGTTACTGAAAATAGAGTGCTCTTTTTTTAGTTGAGTAATGCGCTTTTTATTCAATGCCAATTGATCAAAATTAGCGTCTCTTTTAAAACTTGTATACACCAAGTCAACTTGTAGTATTTCGTTATTTTGAAGAGCGTTCATGTTGGACTTTGATACGAATGTATTACCGGCGTAATTCATCTTCAGTTTTATGGTGTTGGGTTGTTTGGTTTTAAGTTGATGAATGTGTACTTTTTCATATTCATCAAATTGATTGGATGCTATCCCTGTTCCTGAAAATAATATTGAAACAAAGGCTAGGCAAGTTGTCAGTTTTTTCATGGTTTTTATTTGTAAATGTCAAAACCAATGAATGGTTACTCGATTAAATTGTTAAAAAGTCTTAAAATAATTTATACATTACTGGGGCAACTATTTTATCAAAAAAATATCTACTGAATAAGTAAACATGAAAAAGATTATTGTCCTTCTTGTTTTTTTATTTCCAATTGGAGTTAAATGTCAAATCCAGCAATTCCCCGATTCGATTAATTGGAAAAAGGTAAACACATTAATAGCTGTTGAAAGTGCTTTTTATGTTGGAGGATTGAGCTATTTGCAATACATATGGTACTCCGATAAGGAAAGGGTTAATTTTCATTATTACAACGATAATAAAGGGTGGCTTCAAATGGATAAGTATGGGCATGCGCTTACAGCATACAAGGAAAGTTTTACGGGGTATTATGGTTTGAGAAGAGCAGGGGTAAAAAAGAAAAAGGCTTTAATTTACGGGGGCCCATTAGGTTTTTTCTTGCAGGCCCCAATTGAAGTTTTTGATGGATTGTATGAGGGATGGGGTTTTTCCTGGGGCGATATTATTGCCAATACTGCTGGGTCCGCATTGCTGATTGGCCAGGAATTGGCATACAATGATCAGGTTGTAAAGCTAAAAATGAGCTATCAACGCTCTAAAATGGCGGGTTTGAAACCTTGGTATTTGGGTGAAAATCAATTGCAAAGTTTTTTTTACGATTACAATGGTCATACGTATTGGTTGAGTGCTAATCTCAACAAGATTATTAATAATGATAAAATTCCGGATTGGGTTAATATTTCAGTGGGCTGCAGTGGTGAAAATATGTTCAGTGATTTTGAAAATATCGGGAATTTTGCTTCTTACCAGCGCTACCGACAATATTATTTTTCTTTGGATGTGGATTGGACTAAAATCCGAACAAAATATAAGTTGGTTAGAATGGCCTTGGATGCCATGATGGTGGTGAAAATCCCATTTCCTGCTTTAGAGTATTCAGTACCTAATGGGTTGAAATTTAAACCTCTTTATTTTTAATTCTTTAAATAAAGCTTATTGTCAATAAGGTATATAACTACTTGGATAGCTCCCTCTTTGGTATAGCCGTATTTTTTGTTTAAATTTTTAATCAAATGTTTGATGCTGTTTTTTAGACGTGCATCATATTTTGCAAAAGAATCCGAATCATAATCCAGTAAGGCTCTTCTGAAATTTTCATTTTCTACAAATGGAGTTAGTGCGTTTTTCTTTAAACTTCGGGTGTATTTGTCAAGTATTTTTTTGTAAAGAGCTGTTTCAGTAATGTCAATGCCTTCAATTTGAATTTCTTGGGCTAAGGTTTGAGAGATATAGGTTGTTTGTATGTCTCTTCTGAAGCTTTTGACTTCATCTGAGTCAGGGGTTAATACAATGGATTCAAATAAGTTGAAAAATCCTTCATCAACAGTGATATAATCATTTGTGTATGGATTAATAACTTCTTCTCCTTTGTCAAAACTTAATGCATATATGTAATTAAGTATGTCTTTAGAAATTTGAGATTTGTTGTAATAGTAGATGCATTCTTTGATTTCTTGAAGTAGGTTGTAGTCGTACATTCTTCGCATAAAAGTGATAAAATCTTTTGTGATAAAATCGTTAAAAAGTTTTGTTTTATTTTTTAAGAAAAAAGCTTCGACTTCCGCCATTGTAATTAAATGATTGGGTTTTTTATGCTGCGCAAGAAAGTTTCTGAATATATTAATACTTTGCCTTCCTGTAAAACCTGAATTACCCTCTGCGTCAGATTCTCTTAAAAGACCTCTTTTGATTCCAGAGTCAAATGATTTTATGTCGGCTTCTTTAAGCCAAAAGGGTATTTTACCTGTGTATAGTTCCATTTTTAATAAATGAAAATTATTATCAACATAGTTTTTATAGTCATTTGGTTTTTTTAGCCATGTTTTAATAGTTTTTGATTCTCCATTCAACCTAGAACTAATCATTATTTTGGCAAGATTTCTAAGAACTCCTGGGAGAAATAAGGCTTCTACTGCATCCCCAAATTGGTTTTTGTAAATCGATACTTCAATGTTATAATCCAAAACATACGGTATTTTTACTTCAATAACTCGGTCATTAAATGAAGGTATATCAGAATAGTGAACTTTATCTCCTGGATTTACTAAGCCAACAAATAAAGATTTGATGCTTTCTTCTATCAGGCCTACCTTATGAATGCCATCGCTGATTACTCCATGAAGTTGAATTAACCGTTTGATGTTTTCCTCTTTGATATCCATTAATGCAAACACTCCATTGTTTGTTTTGGCCAGAATTGAATAGATGAATTCGATGTGTTCAGTTTTAAAAAGGTTATTTATTTTTTGTTCTAAAGTTTTATTGGTAATGGCTTTTTTGGTATATCTGGTCTCCTGGGTTAAAAAGACTTATTCCCTCACCAAATTGTCGGTTGAAACGCATTTTCTTTGCATGCACCATGCTATAAACAGCTGCTGCATTTTCTAGCTTATCAAACAAAGAGGTGTACAGCGATTGACAAATACTACAAGGAACTTCATTGAAAATCCATTCATATTGTTTTTCGTGAAAGAGTTTGTTTTTGAACTTATTATCTTTTATTAGGTTGTTTAAAAATGTTTTTCTGTATTCTTTTGGAATTAACAAAATGGGATGATCATGGCTAGGACAGAGAAATTCGATATATTTTTCCTTTGATTTCAAAGAGTGGGTTTCTTCATCACCGATAGTGTCTAAAATATTTTTAACATTGCCTCGCCCACCAAGTTTGTCAATATCAATTTTCCAATAAATTGAATACATGGATCCGTTACTGGTTAGGGTATACTCTTCTAGTTTTTGTAGTAAGTTATTTAAAAACGTGCTTTTTCCGCTTCCAGGAGGGCCTTCAAATAAGACGATTTGATTTGTACGGGTTCCATCCTTAAAGCCATTTACCAGGTTGATGAAACGATTAGCAAAAAGTCGATCGGCAAAAAAGGGATTGTCAGAACCTTCTTGCAATAATTTGAAAAAATCATAATTTTTAAAATAGGATTCAGCAAATAGATTTTTTTTTCTCTCTTTACGTTCTTTTACATAAAAATGAACCATGTCGTAAAACACTTGAAAAATATCTCTGTAGACTCCATAAGGGGCTTTTACAGAGAGCTCCAAAAAATCTGAAAAACTTATTGGTTTAAGTCGTTCCATCTCAATAAGATGCTCACTGAGTTTTTCTAATGCATCGTATAGGTTTTTTGAGTCGTTATGTTCAAATTCATCGCCCATTACAATTCTTCTTTTGTTAATTTTTTGTTTTTGTAAGTGTATATTACTTTCTTATTCCATTTCGTACCATCAGACTTATTCAGTTTTATTTCTTGTGTTATTAATTCAACATTTCCTCCCCATAGAAATGCAATTCCCATCATCGTGCTTTGTATATGACTTTTTAATAACTGTTTCCCTTCAAATTGATGAATGAGATATAAACACTTATCATTTGTTTTAACTTCATCAACTGCTATGGAAGGAGGGTGGTATAAACTATCAAGCAGCATACTTTTATAGTCTTCTGCTTTTTTACTTTTCACATAATATTCTGTTGTGTTTTTTTCTTCGTTTTGTCGTTTTCCAATAACCATAAGATCGTGTTTAGAAACAAAATCTTGGTTTACGAAAGCATTTATTAAGGTAAAATCGGAAAAGTGTTTTCTTAAGTGAAATATTGCATCTAAACCTTTGCTGTTATTTGCATTAAAGTTAGTTCTCTCGTCAATGTTGGTTATTCTTTCAAATTCATGACTTAGCATTCCTCTGTCGCCTAATTCTTCAACTTCTTGTATCAGACGCAATCCAATAGCATAAGGATTGAGTCCTGCTCTATTAATAGAGGTAACAGAAGCATTTATTTTGGCATATTGAATTTCATTTCCATTTATTCTGTCATCCATCCTAAATAATCTGTCATGCCAAAAGGATGCCCAACCCTCATTAATTATTTTCGTTCGAATTTGGGGACTGAAATAAACGGATGATTCTCGTATAATATTTATTACGGTTTTCATCCATTTATTTTCTTCTTTATTTAAAAAGGACGAATTATCTCTTATAAACTCAACAACATCTATCTTATTGGATTGATTATGTTCAACATGTTTTTTGAATTCTAGTTCAAATTCTGGATGCTTTTTAATAATGTTGTTAAAGAATAGAACTTTTCCAACTTGTGGATTGTTGCCGATTAATTTGTTGTATTGTTCTATTTGTTTAAAAACAATATGTTCATTTAATTTTAGTTTTTGTTGACAAAAGATGTTGAAATAATACCCTGCCATATCTGCTCCAATAGCGGGAGCTGTTTTTTCATTAAGAGCAGAAAAAAAGCCAACCAAATTATCAATACTTCTTGAGAATTCAATGATATAATCAACCCATCTTCCATGTTTTGTTCTTAAATAGGCAATTTGCCTTTTGTCAGCTAAGGCTTTTCCAACGAAATCTTCATTCCACGTATTTGAAAACAGCTGATTGTTTTGAAAAAAATCGATATGAGCTAAAACATGATAAAAAATCATAACATTTAGCCAGTCGGGGTTGTTGTCGTTATAGAATGAAATTGCTGGTCTGGAATTTATAACAGTTTCATATGGATTATGAGGGAACACTTTATACTTTTCTTTTCCTTGTATTATTTCAATGTCGTTGACCCAAAAATCATACATTGTAGGAATCATTATTTTTGGTTGAAGTTCTATTAAGTCAGAGTTGGTAACTATATACTCTAAACTTTCTTGGTCAAATTTCAACCCAGCTTCTTTGGCTCTTTCTTTGCAACCTTCCATAATAGTCTTTGTATGTTGATTAACTAATTTCATACTGTAAGAAAAAGTTTTATGGATTCAATAATTTGATTTTCAGTAAAGTTTCTTGAGTTAATTTGTGTGATTTTTAGAGTGTCATGTAACTCACTTAAAATATTCGATTCTTCAATTGTACTTTCAAGACTGGTGGGGTTGTCATTTCCAGAATTTCTGGCTACAAATATTCCAATTCGATTGGCGTATTTGGATAGCTTTTTAATTTCTCCAACCAGATTGTTTTTATTATCCTTCCAGTCGTCACCATCAGATCCATAGAAAACATATATGTTTTTTGAAAGATGCAATTGTTCATTTTTAATAATTGAATTTACTAACTCAAAGGCAGGGAATATTTTTGTTCCGCCAGCTACATTGGAGCGGTAATAGGTGTTGAAGTCTTCAACTTCAAGAGCTTGAGTATCGTGAAGAATAAATCGAGTTTTTACTTTTTTATCGTATTGATACATTAGCCAACTGTATAAGAATAAATGTTGCGTAAGAACAGCTTCTGAAGGAGATCCTTGCATAGATCCGGAATAATCTCTTACAAAAAATACAATTGCCTCTGTTTCATAACTTATTTCTCGTGATAATATTTTATATACAGTATCCTGTGGCGAATGAATAAATGATGATAAATCCGGTTTTGTTTTATCCGGAATATTATTCAGTAATATATTTGTTTTAATGATTCGTTTTAGAGTTTGTTTTTTATCAATTAATTGCCCGAAACCTTTATTCAAATCCGTTAATTCATAATTATATTGAGAGAGGCTTTTTTTCATGCCTTTTTTCTTTAATCTCGGAAGGTTGAAGTATTCAGTCAAGACTTTTCCTAAATTGTAAGCGTCCGAATTTAAATCATGTCCTTTCTCCGCTCCGTCTCCAGGTCCCTGACCCGTTCCCTCTTCATTTTTAGGATTGTTGCTTTTCTCCCCTATTACAGTCCCTTCTTCTTCTGTTCCAGTTCCACCAAATTCTTCTTCTTCGTTATTTGGGGCATTGTCGTGATAGAATTTTGTTTCAATTGTACTTGGAACAATAATGATTTCATCAGAACCATTTTTACTGGGTCGGACAATTTTACCAAGCTTAATCTTTCGCTCAAACCCATCTTCTTCTCGTTGGTTATCTCGAGCCATTAATTCATCAAGTGTTTGTAAAGAAACATAAGAGGCCTCTGAAGAATTATATAGAAATAATTCCTCTAATCTTAAATAGGAGTCTTTTCCATTTAAGCGATCGATATTTTTCTTGCGACCTTCTTTCATTTTTGGGTTTAGTTTTCATCATCATGCGTACAGAAATATTCAATTGTTTTTAATGCACACGTTTTGCAATAACCAAGTTTATTGCTCATGGTGTTTAAAACCCTGTTATATAGTTTTTGATTCTCTTCATTCGTTCGGTTGGAAAGCGCTCCTACAAGGCTTCCAGCTCCTGCAATATCAGATTTCAATCTGACCTCAGTTACGGCTTTAACTAAATCGTTGTTGTCCATGAAGTTATAGTTTGGATCTTTAACGATTTTTTGACCATAAATTTTGGATATAGTTGTTCTAAAACTTTGTTTTTGTTCTTTATTTCCTAGTCCCAATCTTGATTCTACACTATCAATAAAAGCCTCGTCAATTTTTAAAGGAACTAATTTTCCTGTTTGTGGATCGTGGTAAGTCCATATTTTATCCGGACCCAAGTTTTTTGCATCAATACCAATCACCATATTCACATAATTAATTACATCTTTTTCAATAGCATGAGGTTCATCCATGTAAGCATTGAAAATTGTGGTCATAATGTTTTTTCGGTGCAGACCTCTTGCAATTTTTAAGTCATTCAGAAATTTTGTTCGGTCTTCGGGTACAGTTACATAATCTAGAATTACACTTTCTAAAGCAATAAAAACATCTCCTGCATACATGCATTTTCCCTCTTGAGTTTCTGAACGCTCGAGTAATATTTGTAGGGTTCTCCCTAGGTTTCTATGTCCAAGGCCTTTTTGTCCAAATCTATTCGTTATATCGGGATCTTTGTTCAATTCATTAATTACTTCACTTAACGTTTTGATGCTCTTTTCCCCTGCGGTTTCCCCTGCGGCTAATTTCATCATTTCAACAGGATTTAGCTTATTCGACTTGGGCATTCTAGAGAGTGTTACTGCTGTTGAAATAGCGTAGTTTAAGTTGGGGTCAACATGCATTTTTTCATTTAGAAAATTGGTTTTGTTTTTATTTCCTAGAGCATAATCCGTTAATTTTTCCTGAAATATATAGTTGGTATTGTGCGACATGTATGTGATTCTGCATCTATCAACAATTGGAGCCTCTTCTTTTTCGGCTAAAAAACGACTAAATTCAGCGTTGTTACTGGTTGCCACAATTAATGTGTCTAAAGGCCATTTAAACCCCTCCATTTCTATCGTTCGATTTTGAATGACCCCTAAATAGACTTGAACCAAATCTTTTTTGTTTTTAAATATTTCATCTGCGAAATGAATACCTCCTCCAGCTACTCTAGCTAAAGCACCTCTTCTTAAATCAAATCGATATGGGTTGTTCGTGTCCGTAATGTGTAACAACCTAGAAATGGATTCTTCACCCAATAAATCGACTGCAGACGACGTTATTTTGTCTTTTGCTGCGTATTTTCCTGTTAATGTACCTCTAGACTCACTTATGGGTATTTTAACAATATCTATATGATTTTCTATTAATTTGTCAACATTTGAATCCGTATGCTGTTTTAACTCTTGTAGTATATAATCACTGCAAGCACCTAACGGCCTATAATTTTCATAAAATTCATCAATTTGTTTATCTGTTGCTCCAAGTTTTTGAATAAATTCAATATTCTCATCTTTTGAATCAAACAAATTCATTGCTAAAATCATTGGATCTTCGAAAGTTTGCGATTCTACCTTGTTAAGTTGCCCGTATGTTCCTAATTCGTTTAAATTTTTAAACTGAAAGGTAAATCTGTTGTTTTCGGGAAGTGAAACAAAATTTCGATACAAAGAACTTAAATAGTCTACAAAAAATGTTTTTCCATTTCCCGGCTCACCAATTAATACAAATGACATTTCCTTTGATGACCCATTTTCTGCTGCATCCTTTACGTAAGAAACAAAGCTATTCAACTCGTCGTGCATTCCAATAACATGTCTTTTCCCATTTCTAAAAACAATAAAATCGAAGGTGGATTTACCATTTATGTTCACTTTTTTTAAATTATCTGGAGACCCTAGGATTAATCTTGTTAATGATTGATATATATTTTCAAACCTCTTATTTTCAGAAATCACATCTTTTACATGTTTCTGAAGACTATTATTTAACTGGTTGTTAATGTCGTTGTCCATGTAAGGGAATTTTTAAAAGGTTATCTATACTATATAAGAAAAAGACGATAAATTGTCAATTATATTCGTTGAATAGGGCTTATAACTCGTTAGATACTAGGGTGTTGAGTTTTTTGTAGTTGTTTTGTTTTTGCTGTTTAAAAATTATATTTAAGCTGCTTTTGAAAAAAGATATTCCACCCTATCTAATGACTTGTAAAGTTCTGAAAAAGAGTCTATTACATAATAGGCGGGTTGTACAGTGTCAATATTAAAAGGTCTATTCAAAATTTCGTTAATATCATATTTATTAAAATCGCCTATATTATTATTTACCTTATTTACTTCTTGAATTGATGATATTATACCTGCTCCGTAACTTTTAATTTTTCCTTTTCGACGAATTACTCCAAATTCTATGGTGAACCAATACAGTCTTTGAATTTGAGAAATTTTATGCTCATCATGCCTCCATTTTATTGCTAAATCTCCAATTCTTTGAGCAAAATCAGCATAATCTTGATTCATAAATAAAGGAATATGTCCAAATATGTCATGAAACATGTCGGGTTCTTCAATATAGTGTAATTCATCCTCAGATCTTAGCCATGTAGATGAACAAAATTGTTTGTTTTTTAAATGGTTGAAAAAATCAACTGCTTCAATTAAACCAGGAACAATGTGGATTGTCCACCCTGTTTTCAAATACAAAATAGAATTAAGGTTTTTGAAATTTGGTATTTGATGTGGATTCAAGGCGTCTGATAATTGCTGTAAGCAGTCTAAATATTCCCAGCATACTTTTTCATGGATATTTGAATATTGATTTTCAAATAGGTAATTCCATGTTTTTAAATCAGCGTCGGTATATTTTGACATGTTTTGTTTCATCCATTAAAATTTTAATCAATTTAACTTGCAGCTTGTGAAATGAGTAGGGAAAAATATGGTAAACGAAACTCAAATTATCACAAAAGTCAATTTAAAGAATCATTGTTTTTTGAAAAAACGGGATAGTTTAAAAGCGTTCTCAAGTTTGAGTTTTACTTATACTATCCGTTTTTTTACACATCTTATATTCTATATAACGAAGCTATTCTTCTAAAGGTTCGTAGGTGTTGTAAGATTAGGATGTATCTGTTTCATTCTTTCTGCCGTATTTAAAATGTGTCTGAGATAAAAGAATTAATAACGCAATATGAATCTACTTCTCCGGAAATTATTTTTGAGTGGAACGATTCTAAAACGAATGCTAGGGGGTGGATAGTGATTAATTCATTAAGGGGAGGTGCTTCTGGTGGTGGTACACGAATGCGTAAAGGCCTTACTTTGCATGAAGTAACATCCTTGGCTAAAACGATGGAAGTTAAGTTTACAGTGAGTGGTCCTCAAATAGGGGGTGCTAAATCAGGCATTGATTTTGATCCTAAAGATGAAAGAAAGGAAGAGGTTTTGAAAAGGTGGTTTAAAGCGGTTAGCCCACTTTTAAAATCCTATTATGGAACTGGAGGCGATATGAATATTAATGAAGCAAGAGATGTTGTTCCGA
Organism: Flavobacteriales bacterium; assembly: GCA_045561495.1. GTDB lineage: Bacteria > Bacteroidota > Bacteroidia > Flavobacteriales_C. The sequence continues at coordinate 17,332 of JBJKXR010000041.1, forward strand.
TAACCGAGAGCTATGGACTTTGGCATCCGCAAGAGGGAATTGTTGAAGGACATTTTAAACCCAATAAATCTCAAAAAATCTCAAAAATAGGCCAGTTAAGATTAGGAGTTCCAATGATCATTGCAAACCCTGATTTTAGTCCAGATATAAACAAGAAATATTCTATTTCCGATATGATTACGGGGTATGGAGTAGCCCAATCAGTGATTCATTATTATAGTATTTGGAAAAATGGGTTTGGTAGCGATAAATCTGTTTTAATACAAGGTTGGGGAAATGTAGGTGCTTCGGCAGGTTTTTTTCTTTCAAAAGCAGGCTTTAAGATAAAAGGTATAATGGATAAAGAAGGCTATGTATTATCAAATGAAGGCTTCACTACAGAAGCAGTTAAAGATTTGTTTTTAAACAAAGAAAACAATATTCTAAATTCTAAGGAAAAGGTTTTTGATGATAAAACCAATTTTTGGAATCATAAATCTGATGTTTTTTTACCATGCGCCGGTTCAAGATTAGTAAGTAGATCTAATCTTGATAATTTGATAAAAAATGGATGTGAATTAATTGCCTCTGGAGCAAATGTGCCTTTTGATAACGTGGAAATATTATATGGTAAAGTTATGGAGTATGCAGACAATACGATTTCTGTAATTCCTGATTTTATAGCGAATTGCGGTATGGCTAGGACATTTGGTTATTGTATGCAAAAGGAGAATGAAATTTCTTCTAAAGCTATATTTAAGGATGTATCTGATACGATATACAGATCTTTAAAAACAATCTTTAGTATGAATAGTAAAGCAACACAAATTAGTCAAAAAGCAATAGCAATAGCAATTAAAAAGATACTATAGTATGTATTATAAACTCGGAAAAATACCGCCTAAAAGACATATTCAATTTCGCAAGAAGGATGGAAGTTTGTATTATGAAGAGTTATTTGGTAATGAGGGTTTTTCAAGTGATTCATCTCTGATTTATCATAATTATCCACCTACTCAGGTTAAGGAAGTAATGGGTTTTAAAGATGTAACACCTAAAGCTGCAGTTTATGAAAATATTACATCCAGAAAAATTAAGGCCAATAAAATATCTGCGTATTCTACATATAATGAAGGAAAAGTTCCTTTATTATTTAATAATGATTTAACTATAGGAGTTTCAAATCCGAAAAACTCATCAAAAGACGTTTATTATAAAAATGCATCATGTGATGAGCTGGTTTTTATACATCATGGAAACGGACTTCTGAAAACATTCTTGGGAGATGTTGAGTTCTGTGAAGGAGATTATGTAATTATACCAAGAGGAATTATTTATCAATTTGAATTTAATACCAAGAAAAACAAAATACTTTATTTAGAATCCAATAGTCCAATATCTTTTCCGAAGAGGTATTTGAGTAAAAAGGGTCAGTTTTTAGAGGGAGCGCCCCTTTCTGAGAGAGATATTAAGTTACCTGAAAATTTAAACTCATATGATAAAAAAGGACGGTTTAAATTGCTTATTAATAAAAATCATAAAGTACACGAAGTGATTTATGCTAGTCATCCGTTTGATGTTGTTGGCTGGGATGGATATTGTTATCCATTTGCTGTTTCGATTCACAATTTTGAACCGATAACAGGAAAGATTCATCAACCTCCTCCTGTACATCAAATTTTTGAAGGAAATAATTTTGTAGTGTGTTCATTTTGCCCCAGATTATTTGATTATCATCCTCAGTCGATACCAGCTCCTTACAATCACAGTAATATTGATTCAGACGAGGTTTTGTATTATGTTGAGGGCGATTTTATGAGCAGAGATAGTATAGAATGTGGTGATATAACATTACATCCTTCTGGAGTACCACACGGGCCCCATCCTGGAACGGTCGAAAAAAGTATAGGCGAGTTAAAAACGGATGAGTTAGCTGTTATGGTTGACCCCTTTAACCCGTTGAAAATAACTCAAGAAGCCTTGAATGTAGAGGATGAAAATTACTTTAAATCTTGGTTAACATAGTAGATATGAAGAAGGAAGATTTTTTACCCTTATATGGGACAGATTATATTGAGTATTATGTTAGTAATTCACTGCAAGCAGCAAGGTATTACCAAAGCGCTTTTGGTTTTCAGCCTTTGGCTTACTCAGGTTTGTCTACTGGTAATAGTAAGTTTCAGTCTTATGTTGTTCAGCAAAATAAAATCAGATTGGTTTTCACTTCTCCATTACATGGCGGATCAGAAATGGGAAAGCATATTGATAAACATGGAGATGGGGTCAAAGTAATTGCTTTATTGGTGGATGATTCAAAAAAGTCCTTAGACGAAACGGTTTTGAGGGGTGCAGAATGTGCCCATGATTTTACAGTTTTAAAGGATGATGAGGGTAGTTTAGAGATTAGCGGAATAAAATCATACGGAGAAACGGTTCATTATTTTATAAACCGCTCCAAATATAAGGGTGTTTTTTTACCTGGATATCAAAAATGGGAATCTACATATACTCCTAAAGAAGTAGGATTAAAATTTGTAGACCACATGGTTGGTAATGTGGGTTGGAATGAAATGAATATATGGGCAAAGTTTTACAGCGAGGTAATGGGGTTTTCTCAATTGGTGTCTTTTGATGATAAAGACATATCAACGGATTATACCGCTTTGATGAGTAAGGTGATGTCCAATGATAACGGAAGAATAAAGTTCCCTATTAATGAGCCTGCCGAAGGAAAAAAGAGTTCTCAAATTGAAGAGTATTTAAATTTTTATGACGGACCTGGAGTTCAACACATCGCAATGGCTACTGAAAATATTATTGAAACAGTAACTCAATTAAAAGAAAGGGGCGTGGAGTTTTTGCATGTTCCCAACGCATATTACGATACAGTAATGGATCGGGTAGGAGAAATTGATGAGGAACTAGAGCCTTTAAAACAGCTGAAAATTTTAATTGATCGAGATGATGAAGGGTATTTATTGCAAATTTTCACGAAGCCAGTTGGTCCTAGACCTACTGTTTTTTACGAAATTATTCAAAGAAAGGGAGCGAAATCATTTGGTAAGGGGAATTTTAAAGCATTATTTGAAGCAATTGAGTTAGAACAATCTAAACGAGGTACGTTATAGAAACTTGGATAAATATATCACCCAATTCAGATTTTAGTATCTATAATTTACCTTTTGGAATATTTTCAAGGGGTAGAACCAAGCGTATTGGTTCTAGAATAGGCGATTATGTTATTGATTTGAAATCAATGCATGATGCTGGCTTTTTTGAGGGAATTATAGTTGAAGATGTTTTTGAAAAAAACTTTTTAAATGATTTTATACAATTAGGTAAGTCTGTAACCAATAGAGTAAGACTGATAGTTCAAGAGGAGTTATTGTTAAAGGATAGTTCTTTAAAATCAAACTTTAGCTTGTATTTTTTTGATGTTAGTTCAGTTACAATGCATTTGCCATTAAAAGTTGGAGATTACACCGACTTTTATTCCAGTAGACATCATGCTGAAAATGTAGGTAGGTTGTTTAGAGGTGGTGATAATCCTTTAACGGAAAACTGGATACACATGCCTATTGCTTATCATGGAAGGGCTTCGTCAATTGTGGTTTCCGGAACGGAAATTGTCCGTCCCGAGGGGCAATTGACAAAACAGAATAAAGTTGTATTTGGACCATCTGAAAAAGTTGATTTTGAATTAGAATTTGCTACAGTAATTGGAAAATCGAATCAACTTGGAAATTCTATTGATATATCTAATTCAGAAGAATATATTTTCGGTTTTTGTTTATTAAATGACTGGTCAGCGAGAGATATACAAAGTTGGGAATATAAACCTCTGGGTCCTTTTTTAGGGAAAAATTTTGCAACTACTATATCCCCTTGGATTGTAACTATTGAGGCTTTAAAATCATTTAGAGTTTCAGTGAGTCCAAAAAAGAAGGTTTTACCTTATTTGCAAATGAATCATCCGGAATCCTTTGATATCAATTTAAAGGTTCATTTGAATGATCAGGAAATTACACACACAAATTTTTCAAAAATGTACTGGACAGTGCATCAGCAAATAGCACATCATACTGTTAATGGTTGTAATCTTCAAGTAGGTGATGTTTTGGGTTCTGGAACTATAAGTGACGAAAAAGAAAAAGGGAGTTTGCTTGAGCAAACTTATAACGGAGAAAAGCCGTTAAAGATTAAAGGCGAATTAAGAACATTTGTTGAAAATGGAGATACGGTTTCATTAAGCGGGTATGCTGAAAAAAATGGTGTAAAAGTTGGCTTTGGTGAAGCTGTTGGAACTCTAAAAAAAAGAAAAAATAATGAATAGAATCAGTCCTAGTGAAATAGAGCCAAGGTTGTTTTATAGGTTGTTATCTGGAATAATAGGGCCTCGTCCAATTGCATTGGTAAGTTCTTCTAATTTAAATGGAGAAATAAATTTAGCTCCATTTAGTTTTTTTAATGTAATGAGTATTCAACCTCCAGTATTGGTGTTTTCACCCTTAAGAAGATTAAGAACTAATCAAACAAAGGACACTTTAAATAATGTTCATGAACACAAGGAAGTTGTTATAAATATTCTTGGTTATGACCATGTCGAACAGGTTTCTATTGCAGGCAATGATTATGCATCAGAGGTAAATGAATTTGTAAAATCAGGATTTAGTGAAATCCCTTCAGACATTGTTTCTCCTCCTAGAGTAAGGGAGGCTTTGGCAAGTTTTGAGTGTAAAGTGTTGTCTGTTATAGCATTGGGAGATAAAGGTGGAGCTGGTAATTTGGTTATCTGTGAAGTTTTGACAGCCCATTTTAAAAAAGGGTTAGTAAATGATGATTTTCAAATTAATATCAGCGATGTGAATTTAGTGGGAAGGTTAGGGCAGGATTATTACGCTAAAGTGGATAATAATTCTCTTTTTAAAGTAGAAAAATCGAGCAGCAAATTAGGGTTAGGGTTGGATAAACTGCCAAAAGAAATATTGGAGAGTAAGCATCTAACAGGTAATGAAATTGCTAAGCTTTCAAATGTTGACGAGCTTCCTGTAAAAATACTAAATGTAAAAATATCTAAAGATTCAGAGGTTTATAAGAGGGTTAAAAAACTCATTAA
>JBJKXR010000042.1:0-22027 GCA_045561495.1 Flavobacteriales bacterium
CACTATTTGTTCCTGGTATTTCTCTTATTTCAGGATAAAACGACCGCACACCTCCTGCTTTTATAGGTTTTATAAACAACCCTTTATGATAAGCATAAGCACTTGGTATTAATCCGAAACGCATAAAATCATTTGTTGGAGCCATATATTGGTTGTGTTTTGGAAAGTAAAAAAGAGACGCTTCTAAAAAACTATAGGTCTCAAAATCCTCATCAAATTGTTTTTCAAATCGATTACATGTAATTACAACTTCATGATCAATCTCTAATAAATCAAAAATTCTAGCATAAATTCGCATAGCGTTTTGTTTACTATAAACTTTTCGCTTCATGGGCTCATGAATATAGTAGGTTCCTGTAGGCCCTCTCTTTAAATTTTGTTTAATATAGTGTTCTATGGAAATGATTTTTTCTTTTTCATCACTTATCTTATCCCACTTCTCTCGTTTAATTAAACCCTTAATTTCTTTTGTTTCTTTTTTAATATCCTTCTCACTATTTCCTTCGTAAATTCTTTTTGAGAATATTTTGGTAGCCTTGCTATAACTAAAAAAGTTTCTTTTGTTTTGATTTTCTAATTCAAACAATTTTATTTCCGCTCTTTGAACTAAAGCGTCTCCTTTTGAATAATCCTCTTCCTTAAATTTATCAACCTCATCTAAATGCAAAACATATCGATTAATTTCAGTTGCTGAAGTATCATAAATCATTTCATTTAAATCATTATACGATTTCGTTTTAATGACAAAATTTTCAGGAACAATCAACTCATAATGAAAATGTCTTTTTGGAAACTCGTCCTGAACCCGAACTTCAAAATAAAAATTATTAAACCGTCCAGGCTCTTTAATTGTATATGTGTACTCTATTTCACTTCCAACCTCAATTCCCTCAAGAGCAAAAATGGTAAAAGGACCGTAGTTTTCATAATTATCAACTTCCTTCCTGTTGCTATCATCAAACTCTATTACTTTACCATTTTTTGTTATTGCTCGGGCCTTTAAATTAGTAACGTCTCGAGAATTAGACATAGAAATATAAACCTTGTTAAATGCCTCAACAGCATTGTCATTATTTAGGCGAATTCTCTTATAGTATAGATTCTCTTCTATTAAAACATCATCATACAATGTCCCGGATTTTGGATCAATAAATGTCCCATACTCATATTTACAAACATTCACATCTGAGATATAAACCGCATTACTCTTTTTTTCTTCCTCTGTTAAGGTTGTTAAAACAGGTTCTTCTGCCCAAAAGTCCTTTTTAAAAGACTGTGCAATGCCCTCTATTTGTCCATAAACGGGAGTAATGAAACTCGCCATTAGTCCAATCAAAAATAATCTTAATGTCATCTAATTAAATTTTACGCTATTTCTTCTTTATTATTACAACCTCCTTATACGCTTTTTTTAATTTCTTAATCATTGAATTCCATTCCTCAAATTGAGGCTCTTCAATCATAATTGTATCAACAAAAATATTTTTTTTCAAAACTATTTTATTCTCCTTTTTCTCGTAAACAATATTAAACCCAAAATCATCTCCTTTGAATTGTATGTTTTTTGGAATATAGGACACTTCTGACCCCGTTGGAATCTCAAAATCAACCTCATACCTTAAGTCGACTTTATATTTAAACTGTCTTGCAATTCCTTTTCTATCTTCAATATCAAGCTTACTATTTTTATAATCCCTGTCTAAATTTAAATTCACATAGGTTTCGTCCTCAACTGTTTTACTGTAATCATCCAAGTTAAACGTATAGTTTATAGTTAGAGATGTATCTCTATTTTTCAACCCAACAAAGGTTGATTCGTCAACTCTAAATTTATTATTTCCTTTCTCCAAATAGGACTCTATATAATCTCTTTGATCCTCTTGGTTATTCATATTGCCAAGCTTGTACACATAATTAAATTTCGTATACCCTTCGGCTTCTATTTTCCCCTTTCCAACTAATTTTGTCCCAGTTAGTTTCATAGAAACATGATCATACTCTACGTTTTTTTCTTTTTTTACAATTGGCACTCGATACAATTCGTAATTTCCTTCTCCTTTTGAAATTAAGGCTTGTTTGCCTTGAATAAACTCAGTGGGGTACCCATACGGTGTATAGGTTCCTACCGCATCTAAAATAATCACTTCATTTTCTTCATTTCTATAGGAGGCAATCATGTGGTTATCAACAATAGGTGTTGCTATTTCGGTATAATCATATGGTAAATCATCACTTCCAATCCATGTGATATTTGCTTCAACTCCAGCATACTTCATCATTTCTGTAATAATGCTAGCCATGTCCTTACAATCACCATATCGTTTGCGGCATACACTAGACGCAGATCTTGGCACAAAACCTCCCATACCATCTTCAAAGGCAACATATTTTATATTGTCTTGTACCCAATTGAAAATTGTTCTAGCTTTTTCATCTTTACTACTTAAACCTTTTATGAGCCCATTAGTAATAGACTTTAATGTAGAGTCTTCCTCTAGGTTTAAATCCTTAATTAAAGAATAATACCAGTTGTACAAACCGTCTAAATTTGGCAAAACAGTAAGCGTTGTGTCTTTTAGTCTCATTTCACCAATATAAGCAACGATATGAGGGGTGTAATAGCGCAAATTAGGCGCTCCGTACGAAGACTCATAAGCATCCTGGTTTTCTACTTTCCAAGTTAGTGTCGTAACTCCGCCCTTCTCAACTTTCGTTCTTTTTATTTCGGTTTTATCTGTATTAAACAACTTATAATACACATCAACATTAGAGGGAAAAGAAATGCTGTATTCTGATTTTAAGGTAGGTAAGTAGTTAATTAAAAAAGTACTTCCTATAAACTGAGGCTTTTTTATAACTTCTCTGAACGATAAATTAATTTTTGTGCCGGGCTCAGTGCCAGGAAACTTAAATGCGATTTGTTTATTATCATGAAAAAAGTAACTGCCATTATATACATCCTCTGTTTTGAATTCAGTTACTTTAGTTTTTTTCAATCGCTCCGGATCTCCATTTTTAGGTAAATAAGAGAACGCTTTTATATTTTGTATTTCTGAGAATTTTGAGAATTGAATGTTTTGATCTCCATAAGACCTTCCTTTATCACTTAAGTACAGGATTTCCCAATTTACGTCACTATAAATTTCGAACTCATTGCCTTTTGTTTTTATAACAACATGCTCCTTTTCTGATAAATAAACGGCATGCTCATCGCTGTATTTTTTTTGTAACTCTTCAAGATTTACCCCCTCATTTCCAGCAGTCAAGACATGATGAGCGCTAACGCAGAAAAACAATGTAAAACAAAAAAGAATTAATCTCATAAAACCATATAGAATTAAAAGTCATTCAACTTAGGTTATAAACCTTTCACATTTATAACAACGTCATCCTTATACAATAAAATATACAGCAGGTTTCCATTGTTGTCATAAAATTTACTCAAACCGTCCTTTACCCCTTGATTAAAAGTAACTTCCGAAAGCATCGCTCCTTCTTGATTATACCTTCTTTGCAAACCATTTAATCTTCCAAAATCATATTCCCCTTCATACCTAAGTGCACCATTTGCAAAATAAGATTTGTAATAGCCTTGGCGCTTATCATGCAAATATGTGGCCTCTACCCAAGGGTTTCCATTGCTATGCATTCTTTTATAAAGTCCTTCATACATTCCGTCTTTTTGAGAATACTCAGAGGCAAGCTTTCCATTATCATAATATGTTTTTATTAGCCCATTACCATGTATTAAAATAGGGTCAATAAGCTTGCCATTTTTTAGATAATTATAACTTACGCAAGTCCCCCCATTGTATACTCTATTAATTACTAGCTCTCCAAAAGCATCATAATTACTATACTCTCCATGTATAAACCCTCCTTCTGTTAGAGGAAAGCAGTTTAAGGCTCCGCTTAAATGAAAATATTTCACCCCTGAGCTCTCACCATTTTTATCATAATACGAAATTTCTTTTAACTCCCCAGTAATGTGATACCGAACCAAAGAGTCTTGGACAAGATCGTTTTGATAGATGGCTCTTGTTGATAAAAGTCCATTGTGATGATAGCTTTTCCACTCCCCCCTTTTTTTTCCATATACATATTCTCCTGTCTCTTTTATTTTACCATCTGGAAAATAGGAGATATATATGCCGTGACTTTCTCCATGGTTTTTCTCAACCTTTTCAATAACTTGACCATTAGGATAATAAAACATCTTCAATCCATGATGTTCGCCCCCATTAAGTTTAGACTTCAAATACAAATGACCTTCTACGCTTTTAAATACGTAGTCTCCCTTACCTTGTGGGGTTTTAATTTCACATACAATATTTCCTTCTTTATCAAAGACTTCAGACTTGTATAAAACATCTCCTTTATAAAAATAATTTGATCGTTTCTCTCCAGTAATAGAATAAAATGTAACATGCCCATCACTTTTTCCGTCGATGTAATATATCTCCTTGAATACATTTTTATTCGGGTGATAAAACTTCCAAAGTCCTGTTTTTTCTCCTTCTACGTACTGGCCCTCTATATAAATATTTCCGTTGTCATAATATGATTTATATTCCCCATGAAGATTGTCATTTTTGTAATACTTCTCTTCATCAAGAGCGCCCCAAGAAAAATATTCTTTGCATGCTCCCGACAAAACACCTTTTATGTAACTTCGTTTCTCTTTTATCTTTCCGTTTTTCCAAAAAACAGTGTAGTCACCATGAAAATTATCACCCCTTTTTGTTCCCTCAATGTACTTAAATCCAAAACGATCATTTAACACATATTCCTTTTTACCTTTTGACAGCAAAGTTCCGCCAGGACTATAATTGTAGTATTTTTTAAGTTTTCCCTTTTTAAAAACATGCTCCCAAAGGATCTTGTTGTTTTTTATATAATCTTTATCCATTCCGTGAAGTAATCCGTTATTATACAATTTATAAACCAATGTATCTCCTCCAGAAGTAAACTTTAAATAATCGCCATGCAAATCCCCGCTTTTGTAATTGTATTTATATGCTAATGATCCATCATAATAATAGTCACGCCATTCACCATGACGCTTCCCTCCTTTATAGCTTCCCTCGCTAATAATATTTCCATTTGCATAATACTCAACTGATGAACCTATCGGCTTACCTTTTGAAAAAGATTTTGTTTTTAAAGTATCTCCTAAGGGGTTAAAAACAATTAGTTTGCCTTCATTTAACCCTTTAACTACATTAACGGTAGATGAAGTTTGTCCATTCTTGTAAAACTCTTGAACTAAACCGTTTAATTTATTATCCTTAAAGTTTTTTAAAGCATAAAGTATGCCCTGACTGTTATAAATTTTCACTTCACCATTTAATTCGCCATCCTTAAATTCGCCATCATAACTGGCACAACCGTTTTCTCTGGTAAAATACGCAAAGCCATTTAACTTACCGGCTTTATAAACTCCTGACTCTTTAATATAACCATCTTGAGAGTACCATACATTCTTTCCGGTTAACATGCCCTCATCATTATATTCTGTTTCTGCAGCAATTTCTCCAGTTGGATAAAAGTAAGTCCATCTCCCAATTTTAAGGTCCTCTTTATTTTTTTTCCCAAAAGCAGTTAATACTCCCGTATTGTCCACAATATAATCTCTTTCATCTATTTCTCCGTTAACAGTAAACTTATTTCTATTTAATTGATTGTTCCAATATTTAATTTTGAACTTTTCAAACGCTTCTAAATCGTTTTTGTAATTAATCATTACTTTTTTTACCGACGGGCTATTAATCACACTCATTATGTAGAGTATATAGCCTTTTTCAAGCCCCTTTTTCTTAACCTCATTAAGAAATTTAACATAGTATCTCATAGTGAAATCCTCTGAATTCTGAATTAATGAAGAGGTCTTACTTGATAAAAAAGTTTTAAAAATTAAATCTGTAACAGTGTTAGTGATATATTTTAAAGGTAAATCCGCCCTGTAATCACCCTTCAATGCTAGGCCAGATGATATTAGGCTGTTAATTTTTTTGAACATCTTAGCGTCTTCTTTTTCTCTATTTATTTCAAAATTGCTTTGCATCATATCACTCATTCCCCGAAAAGACTCTTGTAAAAAAGTCGAATTTCTATTTGAAATTATCGCCATTTGAAATCCAAGAATCGCTTGAACTTCCCCACCCTCTTCTCCCATGAGTTGCGCAAGTAATAAATGAGAAGGCGAATGACGTGGGTGCTGGATTAAAATAGATTGCAATAGTTTTTTTGCATCTTCATATTTTCGTTGCTCTTTGAACATTTTTGCCCTTAAATATTCATACCTAAATCTATACAAAGGATATTTTTCTGAACCGTCCTCAATAGACTTAACAACATCATTAAACTCCCCTAAACCAATTAAGGCCTTTATTTTATAATAAAAAGCTTCCGATGAAAAAACAGATTCTTCATTAATCATTTTGTCTCCTGTTTTTACAACCTTTTTGTAATATTCTCCGCTATATTCAGCAATTAACTTACTAAGTTGCGCTAAGGAATATAGAGTATCACTTTTGTCTATTTTTTCAAAAGAAGAAAACGCATCGAAAAACTCCTCTTTTCCCAGGTGCTCATATGCTTCGTTAAAATAATCTTTTGAAGTTGTATATGTGTAATCAACTTGTGCTAGTGCTAGTTGAGAAAAAAAAATGACTAAATACGTAAATACTTTTTTCATACTATAAATTTCACCCCTAATTTAACCAGAATCCGTTGATTCTTGATTAAGAATTAAAGAATATATCAAGAGTCTTTCGTTTAAATGATTCTGTTTGAAAACTTTACTGTAAAACACGTAAAAACAAACTTAAATGAGCTCTTATTTATTGTATAAGAGCCTTCTTTAAAATCGTTACAGCAATTATTAAGACATTCCAATAATCATTCCACTAAAAGCGTCTTCAAAGTGAGTTATATTAGATTTCTTACTGCTAATTATAACGGAAACAATATCAAAACGAGACGGGACTTCTAATTGCAGATTTTCGAGATAGACAGTAGCTAGGCGCAAAAGGTCTTTCTCTTTTTGATAATCAACAGCATCTTCTGGTTCTCCGTATTCATTAGAAGAACGAGTTTTAACCTCAATAAAAACAAGCTCTCCATTGTCTTCAGCAATAATATCTACCTCTAAATGACTCATGCGCCAATTCGTATGATAAATAATATACCCCTTATTTTTCAAATAATTAACCGCTATTTTTTCACCCTCGTTACCGAGTTGATTATGAAGTGCCATTTTTACACTTTGATTTGATAACTATTTCCAGGAATTGCCTTAATAGCTCCATTTAACTCTAAGTTGAATAATAAACAAGATATCTTTTGAACACTTGTATTAAGCCGAATAGCAATTTGCTCTTTACTAGACACACCTTTGATTTGTATAATTTCAATAATCCGCTTTTCTTCATCCGTAAACTGATGAAACAAATCCGTTTGTGTTGTTTTTTCTCTTTGTGTAGATTCAATCCAATTCATTGCGCTAAGAACATCCTTACCTGATTCAATCAAAACAGCCCTATTCGATTTTATTAACGCGTTACAGCCCTTTGAATAGGTGTCTATTGTTCTTCCTGGTGCGGCAAAAACATCTCGACCATAAGAATTAGCAATATTTGCTGTAATAAGTGCTCCCCCCTTGTTTGCCGCCTCAATTAAAAGTGTTGCGTCAGATATTCCCGCAACTATTCTATTTCTCTTAGGGAAATTTTCTCTATCAGGGTTTGTTCCAATCATAAACTCTGATAAAAGCCCCCCATTTTTCAGCATATTTTTTGCTATTTCTCTATTTTTTTGAGGGTATATTTTATCAAGGCCATGGGCCAAAACACCTACTGTTGGAATACCATACTCTAAAGAAAATTTGTGCGCGAAAGAATCTATCCCATATGCTAACCCGCTCACAACTAATATTTGTTGATTTTGAAATTCTTGAACTATTTTTCGGGTTAAATCCTGGCCATAAGCAGTTGCCCTTCGAGTTCCTACAATAGAAACAATTTTTGTGGTATTTAAAACTGGAGACCCTTTGTAATACAAAATAAATGGTCCGTCATTACACTCTTTTAATTTTGCTGGATAATTCTTGTCATCATAACTCCAAATCGAAATACCATGTTTTTCTGCAAATTCTATTTCATGTTTTGCCCTTTCTAGAGCTTTGTTTTTCAAGAGATTACTGCATAAAGTTGAGAGTAAAACATTTCCAACACCAGGTATTTCTGACAACTCCTTTCTTGATGCATTAAACAAATATTGAGCGCTTTTAAAGTACTCTGTTAATAATTTAGCATATAAGTCTCCTATTCCAGGTAGTTGAATAAGCGCAATACGGTATACTATTTCCAAATTCATAATTAAATAGCGAATGTGCTATTCTTTGAATTATTATAGTAACTAAAACTAAAAAAGAGTCTTTTTTTAAGATGATTTTAAATTTATTGGTAAGAATTTTATTTTTTACAGACTAAAAACCTAATTAGAATCTTCCTTTAAAGAATTCCAGCCTTGAGCTTCTAAAGGATGAGATGAGCCATCTTTAGCCGTTAATGTTTGTCCTTCCGATTCATTTAAAAAGTGTCCAACCACTGTAAACATAGGGTGATTTTTGATTTTTTCATAATCAGATAAGTCTATGGCAAAAACCAATTCATAATCCTCTCCTCCATTTAACGCACACATTGTAGGATCTAAATGATTATCCCTAGCTCTATCAAAAGTTTGCTGGTCAATGGGAAGTTTGTCTTCATAAATAGAAACGCCAACTTTAGAAGCTTTGCAAAGATGCATTACTTCCGATGATAGTCCATCAGAAATATCCATCATAGCATTAGGTTTTACTCCTAAAGTCTCAAATTCTCTTAAAACATCTAAACGAGCCTCTGGTTTCAATTGACGCTCCAAAATATAGTCACAATCTGACAAGTCAGGCTGCACACTTGGGCTTTCCGTATATATTTGTTTTTCTCTTTCTAAAATTTGAAGCCCCATATAAGCCCCTCCTAAATCACCAGACACAACCAATAAGTTCGACTCCTTTGCGCCACTCCTATAAACTATTTTACCCTCTTTACCTTCGCCAATTGCGGTTATACTTATGGTTAATCCTGAAACAGATGAAGTTGTATCTCCGCCAATTAAATCAACATTATACAATTCACACGCTAAGAAAATTCCTTCATAAATTTCTTCAATAGCTTCTAATGAAAACCTATTTGACAAAGACAAAGACACTGTTATCTGTCTAGGAACGGCATTCATGGCTATAATATCTGATATATTTACCATTACTGCTTTATACCCCAAGTGTTTTAGAGGAACATAACTCAAGTCAAAATGAACCCCCTCAACTAAAAAATCAGTTGAAATTACTGTTTTGGAATCGTCATCATATTTAATAACAGCAGCATCATCTCCAATACCGATTAATGTAGAAGCATTCCTTATTTGAACTTTCTTTTTAATAAGTTCAACTAGCCCAAATTCTCCTAAGTCCTTTAACTCTGTTCTATTTTGATCCTCCATTTTTCTTTTGCATTGAAGCTCCAGCCTTACTTGCCTCCCTAAATGTTTGAATTTCTTTCTCAAACAAAGCATATATAGGACAGCTCTTTATTAATTCCTGTTGAAGAGTAATGTATAAACTTCCCTGTATACCCATTTTCTCTGTATCCTCTTCTCTTCTTTGCTCAGAAGCATATGTTTTTTGTATTGCAGTTTGATTTTTAGTTATTGCCTCATTTAAACACTGCATCTTTATAGCGTTAGCGTTAGCCTTGATTTGAGCAGTATCCAACTTACTTAAACAAACACAAGCCGTATCAGCAACTTGCTCCTGAATAGTCATTTGCCCATTACTCATACCTATTATTCCAAAAATAAAGAATAGTATTGTTGCTGTTTTTTTCATTTTAAAATAATTTAACGTGATATTTTTCTCACAGAACTAACTTGAGCTCTTAAGGGTTAAGTTATAAATTTTTTATTAGTTCTGAATAGGTACTAAATTTGCATAATGCACAATATTAAAAATATCATTCTTGATTTAGGGGGTGTTTTAATAAATCTAGACTATAATAAACTCAATGATCGTATAGGTATACTTGGACTTTCAAATGCTTTTTCGAAGTCAGAACAAATTGAACTGTTTGACAAACTAGAAGAGGGGAAAATTTCTGAGAAAGATTTTATACGCGCATTTAATCGATTAGCTGAAGCAAATCATAATCGCCAAACTATTATTGACGCTTGGAATTCGATTTTATTAGACTTCCCAATAGAAAGACTAGAGCTTTTAAAGCATCTTGGACAAAAATATCGTCTTTTTTTGTTTAGCAATACCAATTCCATCCATATTCAAGAGGTTTACAACATCATTAATAGAGCTTATGGTATTAAAAACCTTAATCATTATTTTGAAAAAATATACTTATCGAATGAATTGGGCATTAGAAAGCCAAAAACTGACGGATTTGATTATATTTTAAAAGACAATAATTTAAAGCGAAATGAAACGCTTTTTATAGACGATAGCCCACAACATGTTGAAGGAGCAAAGAAAGCCGGATTAAATGCTCAATGGCTTGACTTAAAAAAAGAAGACATCATATTGTTAATCAATCGATTATCATTAATTTAGAGGAATGAATTCAATTATAATTGTTGCAGGAGGAAAAGGCTTGAGAATGGGTAGTGATATCCCTAAACAATTTTTGGTTCTTAAATCAGAACCCGTTATCATGCATACTATTAAAGCTTTTTATAACTGGGATAACGATTGCGAAATTATATTAGTATTGCCTTCTAGCCAACGATCTTATTGGCAACTTCTTGTTAATCAATATGATTTTGATATTCCTGTAAAAATAACCACAGGTGGTAAAACAAGATTTGAAAGTGTAAAAAACGGACTACAAAAAAGTTCAGGAGATATAATCGGTATACATGATGGCGTGCGACCACTAGTAAGTGAAAAAACAATCAAAAAATGTTACGAAGTTTCTAAATCTCACGGAAATGCGATTCCTTGTGTACCTATCGTAGACTCTTTAAGAGTAGTCAAAAATGGGAAAAATCAAATGATCGACCGCTCAAAGTATTTTAGAGTTCAAACACCACAAGTTTTTAAAAGAGCGATTATACTTAAAGGTTTTGAGCAGAATTTTTCAGAAGAATTTACTGATGATGCTTCAGTGGTTGAAAAAACTGGAGAAACCATTCAATTGGTAGAAGGAAATGAAGAAAATATTAAAATTACTAGGCCATTTGATTTAAAGATTGCAGAGGTTTTTTTAAAAGAAAAAGTCCTAGGATAAACTAGGACTTTTTAGAATTTATTTTAATGCTAATTCTAATACTTCATTAAGCAACAACTTTATTAGCCACTAGGTATTCCGCTATTTGAACAGCATTAAGTGCAGCCCCTTTTCTAATCTGATCAGACACACACCAAAAAGTAATTCCATTTGGATTAGCTAAGTCTTCTCTTATTCTACCAACATAAACATCATCTTTTCCTGCTAAATCATAAGGCATAGGATACCCTAAGTTTGGTAAATCATCAACCACAGTAATTCCATCTGTTGCTTCACAAGCAGCCCTAAATTCAGCAGGAGTTACAGGTGATTCAGTTTCACACCAAATTGCCTCTGAATGCGCTCTCATAACCGGAACCCTTACACAAGTCGCAGAAACCTCAACATCAGAAGACATAATCTTCTTTGTTTCGTTATACATTTTCATTTCCTCTTTTGTATACCCATTTTCTTGGAACACATCAATGTGAGGAATTACATTGAATAACAACTGGTGAGCAAATGCTTCAACGGTTAAATCTTTATCATCAACAAACTGCTTTACCTGCTCTTCTAATTCTGCCATTCCTGAAGCTCCCGCTCCTGATGCAGATTGGTAAGAAGAAACATGTACTCTTTTTATATGCGATAATCCTTCTAAAGCCTTTAAAGCAACTACCATTTGAATAGTTGTACAGTTTGGATTGGCAATAATATTTCTTGGACGGTCATTCGCTGCATCGGCATTTACCTCAGGAACAACCAAAGGCACATCACTATCCATACGAAATGCACTTGAATTATCAATCATTATAGCCCCGTACTTCGTAATTGTATCTGCATATTCCTTTGAAATACCGCCTCCTGCAGACGTTAAGGCAATATCAACGTCTTTAAAGTCGTCATTATGTTTAAGTTCTTTTACAACAAGTTTTTTTCCATTAAAATCATATTCCTTGCCTGCGCTTCTGGCTGAACCAAATAAAACTAATTCATCCATACCTTGTAAAGGTCTTTCAGAAAGAATGCTTAGAAATTCTTGTCCTACTGCACCGCTTGCTCCTACTATTGCTACTTTCATGAGTTCTTTTATTTTTTATTTTCTCACAGAATATCCTTTGGACATTTCGTGTTAAGTTAATATAGAAATTGGTCAACAAAATTAACTTTTTTATTCTGATTTATATGGTTTTAACCATATTTTGAATCTTTTATTCAAAAAAGATGAAATGTCATTAGAAAAACTATGATTTTCAAGCATACACTATATACCTTCATGCTGTGAACAAACTAAATTTTCAACTTGTTAAATTAAAAAATAAACGTAAGGGATTAACCATTTCTTTTTTTGTGTATATACTATTTATGGGTAATCTTACTTTTTCTCAAAGTATTAATGCTTATGACCTTTTAATTACAGAAATAATGAGCGACCCAAGCCCGGTTGTCGGCTTGTCAGAAGATGAATTTATTGAAATTTATAACAATAGTAGTACCCCAATAAATCTTTCAAAAACAACGATACAAATAGGATCTCGATTATTTATACCAGACAGTTTTTTATTAGAGCCTGATTCGTTTAACGTATTTTGGGATGACAACATCCCAACACTTAAAAATAACGGAGATTCTTTAAAGATTTTGCATGAAAACAAAGTTATTCATAGAATTGATTATACACCATCGATGCACGACTCTGACTTTAAACGCAATGGTGGTTGGAGTATCGAATTAATTGATTTTAAAAAGCCTTGTTTAATTAATGGAAATTGGAATTCTTCAATAAATTCTTCTGGAGGAAGTCCTGGTAAACCGAATGATACAGAAAAAGAGTTAACTGCTCCCCAACTCGAATTAAATTCTTATTGTCCAAAAAATGACTCCCAGTTAAGCGTTGTTTTTACCGTTCCAATCGAAAGCCTTGAGACAATTTATGAATATAAGCTCCAATACAATAAAGCAATAATAGATATTCCAAAATTAGACTCCGGTTCAATTGATTCCATTTTAATTACACATGCTGGAACTTGTTATGAGGCGCCTTTCCAAGAAATAAACTTAAAATACGGACTACCATTAAATCCTGATTCTGGAAACATTGTTATAAACGAAATCCTCTTTAATCCCGATGAAAATGGGCATGACTTTATTGAGGTTTTTAATGCATCGGATAAGCCTCTTGATTTATCAAAACTCTCCTTTTGCAAAAGGAATGAAAACAATTTACTTGAAAGTCCTTTTAAATTAAGCCAAAGTCCTTTTTTGTTATTGCCTAACGAATATTGTGTTGTTTGCCCAGACAAAAAATGGCTATCTAATACTTTTCCCAAAGCTATAAATATTATTGAGTCGTCTATTCCTTCGATGAATAACGATGCTGGAAAAGTTGTTTTATTAACCCATTCAGCCAAGATTATTGATGAAGTAAATTACATAGAAAACTGGCACTACAGTGAATTAACGAACAATGAAAATGTTAGTTTGGAAAAACTAAACCCAACTAGCTTAAACATTTCTTCAAACTGGTCTTCTGCATCTTCATCTGAAAATTACGCTTCACCAGGCTATGAAAACTCCAACTTTATTGCCCTTGAAACAACAACAAATTATTTTGAGATTGCCAATTCCATTATTACACCAAATGCCGATGGCTACAAAGACCAATTAATTATTCACTATAGTTTGCCCAATGTTCATTGGACGGCAAAAATTAATGTAATCAACTACTTTGGAACAACAATTCATACAATTGGTGGAAACATGTTACTAGGAAAAAATGGAACTATTCATTGGGGTGGAATATTACAAGACAAGACAATTATAAACCCCGGCATTTATGCTCTAGAGATACACGCATACAACTTAAAAACTCAAGAAAAAACTCAAGAAAAAAGAACCTTCTACGTAAACGGAACTTTAAAGTAATGCTGGTGAATTTCATTTGAGTGATTAATAATGTCATTTCAGAATCCTTTTCACTCACCTTATCAAATTTATTACGATTTAACTAGGCATTCATTTAACTTTGAAACTGGTAATAAGGTAATTTCTTATAGTTAAGGGTTTCAAAGGTCAAGTTTCTGCTTGACCTTTTTCTTTTTAAAGATATTCAATTACCTTTCAAAGCAAGAATTCGCTGAGAGTTTTCATTTAGCCTTCTTATCGTCTCAGATTTCCCGATTATTTCAGCAATCTTAAATAAAGAAGGACCTCCTCCTAATCCTGTAAGAGACAATCTAAGAGCAATCATCGCAACTCCAAAACCCAACTCTTTTTCTTCTAAATATTTTTTAAACGCCTCTTCTAAAAACTCTGCTTTAAATTCTTGTATTGATTCAAAAACTTGAATTAAATCATCAACTATTTGAGAAGAACGATCTTTCCATTTTTTCTTCACTGTTTTTTCATCAAACTCTGTTGGTGATTCAAAAAAGTATTTAGCAGAGGGATAAATCTCTTTAACAAATACAACGCGTTCTTTCATTTGAGCAGCAACTGCAGATAAATCTAATGACGTAGTTATACCGCGTTTAACCAAATCAGCTTTTAGGTCGTCTGCTATTTCCTGATCCGATTTTTGCCATAAATACTGCTGGTTAAACCACTTAGCCTTATCAGGATCAAATTTAGCTCCTGATTTTCCAACCTTACTAAGGTTAAAAGCCTCTACCAATTCATCTAAACTAAATATCTCTTGCTCTGTGCCTGAATTCCATCCTAAAAGCGCTATAATATTAAGGAATGCAGCTGGATAATACCCTTCTTCCCTATATCCTTTTGAAACATCGCCTGTTTGAGGATCTTTCCATTCTAATGGGAAAACAGGGAAACCTCCTGCATCACCATCTCTTTTGCTTAATTTACCTTTCCCCGTTGGCTTGAGCAACAATGGTAAATGAGCAAATTTTGGTGATTTCCAACCAAAAGCGTTGTATAATGCAACATGCAGTGGTGCTGATGGCAACCACTCTTCTCCTCTAATTACATGACTGATCTCCATCAAATGATCGTCAACAATATTTGCTAAGTGATAAGTAGGCATTCCATCACTCTTAAAAATAATCTTATCATCTAGCTCAGAAGAATTAAAACTAACCATTCCTCTTATCAAATCATCCACTACAATCTTTTGCTCAGGATCCATTTTAAACCGAACAGTGTATGGTGTCCCATCGTCTAATATTTTTTTTGTTTGAGCATCAGAAAACACAAGAGAATTCCTCATGGAACTCCTGGTTGAGCTATCGTATTTGAATGTGCTTTTTTCTTTTTCTGCTTCTAGCCTTTTTGTATTTAATTCTTCGGGGGTGTCAAAAGCATAATACGCTTTTCCCTCATTGATAAGTTGTTGCGAATATTTAATATAAATATCTTTTCTTTCTGATTGCTTGTAAGGCCCATATGGACCTCCTTTATGAACGCCTTCGTCAAAGTCAAATCCGCACCAATTTATGCTTTCAATAATGTATTCCTCTGCTCCTTTAATAAATCTTGATTGGTCGGTATCTTCAATTCTAAGAATAACATCTCCCCCTAACTTCTTTGCAAATAAATAATTATAGAGGGCTGTTCTAATTCCTCCAACATGTTGAGGCCCTGTGGGACTCGGTGCATACCTAACTCTTACTTTCGACATTGTGTTTATTTTAAAACACAAATATAGTGCTAAGTGATGGATTGATATATTAATGCTTTTTAATAAATGATTAACTAAATTTGATACATAAACCTATTTTGATTAACAATAACAGAAAAAATATGAAGTTATAGTTAGTGAATAAGACGTCTTTTTTATGATGAAAAAATTACTCTTTTTGTTTCTTGTATCCATTTCGTTTCAAAGCCTCTCTCAAGAAGAAGAAGAGGGTGTCCCTTTTGCTCAATATTCTGGTTGGAGTCTAGAAGCTTTTCTTACAGCCCAATTTAGTGTGCAGCCTGGAAGTGAAATTATTTTACCCTTTTATGGAATGGGAGTATATCCTAGATATAATTATAGTTTAGTTGATTATTTTTCTATAGCAATAGGAACGCCATTAAACGGAGGGGTTGACGCATATGGATCTTCTTTCGCCTCTTATTTTAAATTTTTTGCTGATGTACCTGTTGAACTTACACTAAATGTAGGCTCTAGAGCAACTAAAAATGCTGATTATTTATTTGGTGCATATGTAGGAGGAGGGGTTGATTATAATTACTCTGTTTTTTCAGATTCTTTTGGTTTTAGAGCTAGTACACATTCTTTTGGGCCTATAGTAAGTGCTGGTATTAGATATAAATACTTAGGGAGACCTTTAGGCATAAGAATCAGTTACATGTTGGGTGTGGTTAATAATTTCAAAGAAGATCCTTATATTATATACAACAATAGTACGAATCCTAAAATTCTTACTTTAAGCTTAGCTTACGGTGTCCAATAATTTTAACAACACATATAGAAATGAAATTCACAATAAACTTCAGGTTTTTACCAAGAAGTATTACCTAAGAGAGCTATTTAAGGGTTGGATCATCACTATTTCATTAGGCATTTCACTATTAGTAATCTTTTCTGTTGCAGAATATTTCCTTCGATTTAACTCATACTCAAGATTATTCCTATTACTATCCTTTAGCTTTATTTTAATCTTTGCTATTGTTCGTTTTTTAATACTTCCTGTTCTGAAATTATTTGGTATTGCAAAATCTATTTCAAAACAAGATGCTTCCGAAATTATAGGAAATCATTTTCCTGAAATTCGGGATCAACTTACCAATTTACTTCAATTAGAAAAAGATAAGAAGACGAATGACTTAGTAATTGCTAGTATCAACCAAAAAGCAAAAAAAATAGCGCCTTTTGAATTTAAGGATGCTATTTCATTTCGGGAAGTTTTTCAATTTGCTAGGTGGGCTATTTTACCGGTTTTAATTGTGTCCATACTCTCTTTGTGGAATTCTAATATTATTTCCAATGGAGCAACAAGAATTGTACAATACAATAAAAATTTCACTCCTGAAAACCCATTTAAATTTAGAATTATTAATCCGGCCCTATCTGTAATTAGATATGATGATTTCACTCTACAAATCGAATTCATGGGCGACGAATCTCCAAATGACGTATACTTAATTGAAGGGGATAATAAATTTCGATTTGTTAAAAAAAGAGCTTCTCTCTTTGAATATGAATTTCGAAACGTTCAAAACAATATTGATTTTCAACTAAAAACAGGAGGCTTCCTGAGTTCATCGTATAAACTTTTACTAATTGAAAAGCCTATTATTAATCAGCTTTCTTTAAAATTAAACTTTCCGAATTATACTCAGAAAAAGAATGAAGAGGTCAAAAACAGCGGAGACATTATTATACCAGAAGGGACTGAAGTTAGTTGGGAAATTAAATCAAGTTATGTAGATAAAATTCATTTCATAACACAGGATTCAACAATTTATCTTGAATCATACAACAATCAAAATGAATACTCGCAAAAAATATTTAATGACTTAAATTATAGTGTCATCCCAGAAGGATCAAATGCAATTTTAGGAAATAAAATGGATTATAGAATAAAAGTAGTTAAAGATGAATATCCTCGAATTAAAATTAAAACAATTCATGATTCTATAAACCCCTTAATGCTTTTCCATTCAGGAATAATCGCAGATGATTATGGATTTAAAAAATTGAGTTTTAACTTCCAAAACAAAGACACTTTAGGAACGATACTTATACCTGTTCCCAAAAAAACATTTCAACACCAATTTAATTACGGATTAAATATTAAAGACCTTGGCTTTGTGTTGGGTGATGAATTCACCTATTATTTTGAAGTTTTTGACAACGATGCTGTGAACGGTTCTAAATCTGTAAAAAGTTCCTTAGAGACATTTAAAACCCCTTCAGAGAAAGAAATCAAAAGCCTATTGGCTGAAAATAAAGAATCCATTAAAGAACAACTCCAAAAAAACATGTTAGAAGCTCAAAACTTACAAAAAGAATTTGAGTTAATTAAAAAAACGATGCTCGAAAAACAAAAAATGGACTGGCAAGATAAATCTCGCATAGAACAATTTTTAGGTCACCAAAGAGAATTTGAAAATAATCTAGAGAAATTAAGATTTGAAAACGAAAAAAATAATTTTCAAAAAGAGCAACTATCTCCTCAGGAAGAAAACCTTTTGCGCAAACAAGAGCAAATCAATGAATTATTCAATCAATTGATGGATGAGGATATGAAGAAGTTATATAATGAGCTCGAGAAACTCATGGATGAATTTAATGAGAAGAAAACAAAGGAAACCATTGAAGAAATTAATTTAAGCAATGAAGAACTTGAAAAAGAGCTGGATAGAACTCTAGAGATATTTAAGCAAATGGAATTTGATGAGCAATTAGAGAATATAATAAAAGACTTAGAACAGCTTAGTAAAAAACAAAAAAAACTCGCTCAAGAAACCAAGGAAAACAAAGAGATTTCTAATGAAGAACTTCAAGAAAATCAGGAGGAATTAAATAGAGAATTTGACAATATTGAAAAAGACATTGAAAATTTAAATCAAAAAAATGAAGAGCTTGAAAACAAACGAAATATTGAGAACACAACAGAACAGCAAGATCAAATAAACAAAGAACAGCAAAAAAGTTCCGAAGAATTAGGGGAAAACAACAAAAATAAAGCTAATAAAAGCCAAAAAAATGCTGCAGAAAAAATGCAAAATCTTGCAAATAAAATGGAAGATATGCAACAAGAAATGCAACAACAAGGACAAATGGAAGATATTAATAGCTTACGACAAATTTTAGAAAACCTAATCTCCTTGTCTGTTGAACAAGAGGATTTAATGCAAAACATAAAAAAGATAAACCGATTTGATCCACAATTTGCTGCTCTAGCGACAAAACAAGGTGATTTAAAGGAAAGTGCTAAACTCATTGAAGACTCTCTTTTAGCTCTATCTAAACGTCAAATAGCTCTTGAATCCATTATAAATAAAGAAATTATTGATATTAAGTATAATATGGATAAATCCATTGATTTCTTAAGAGAAAGAAAAAATTACAAATCCGCGATTAAACAACAATACGTCATGGCTTCTGCTAATAATCTTGCATTATTGTTGGATGAATCCTTACAACAAATGCAGCAGCAAATGCAAAACAATATGACAGGCAGTGGCTCTTGTTCTAAGCCTGGAGGTTCAAGTCCAAAATCTGGAATGCCAAACATCAAGCAAATGCAAAAACAATTGTCCGAACAAATGAAAAAAATGATGAAAGAATTACAAGGAGGAAATATCCCTGGAAATCAAGGAAAAAAGAACAATAGAGGGCTTGCAAAAGATTTAGCTAAGATGTCCGCTGAACAAAATTCGATTAAAGAAAAACTTAAAAAACTTCATGATCAACAAAAAAAACAAGGAAATGGCGGATTGGGCGATATGAAAAATCTTTTGAAGGATATTGAAAATAACGAATATGACCTCTTAAATAAAAACATTACACGCGAAACAATTCTCAGACAAGAACAAATAATGAGTAAATTATTAAAAGCTGAAAACGCAATGAGAGAGAGGGAGTTAGAAGAGAAAAGAAAATCAAATAAAGGGAAAAGTTATTTTTATCGTAACCCTCAAGATTTTACCCCGTACAAAAGTTTCGAATTAAAGGAACAAGAAGAGTTAAAGACTATTCCGTCATCTTTTAATTTGTATTATAAACGTAGAATAAGCGAATATTTTAATATTTTTGACGAATAATAAATAAAAAAAATGGAACACCAATTATCTTTTCCATCTAAAGCTGAAAACCTAAACCAAGTAGAGGTTTTAATCAATGATCTTTGCGAAAAATTTGAAGTAAATGAAGATTACTATGGTAATATTTTAATTGCATTAACTGAAGCGGTTAATAATGCAATTCACCATGGAAACAAATCGAATCCAAATAAAGAGGTTAAGATAATTTCTAATACTGATGGTTCAGTTCTAAAATTCACTATTAAAGATGATGGTCCAGGTTTTGATTTTGACAATCTTCCTGATCCAACGGATCCTCAAAATATTGAAAAACCTCATGGAAGAGGTGTTTTTTTAATGAGAAATCTTGCTGATGAAATTGAATTTAATGATGAAGGAGCTACAGTAGTAATGAGTTTTAATTTGGAGAATGAGTTGTTACAAGAAGTTCAAAAAGAAAAAGAAGAAAAAGCTTAATGGATGTAGAAAGTGAATTTAATTTTCACAGTGAAAATATTTCATTTACACTAAACAAAAAGCCGGCAATAATTAGCTGGCTTTCTTATTCTATAACGAATGAAAATAAAATACCAGGTGAAATATCCTATATTTTTTGTTCTGACCAATATTTACATGAACTTAATGTAAAACATTTAAATCATAATACTCTTACAGATATCATAACCTTTGATTACTGCGAAAAAAACAGAGTAAATGGAGACTTATTTATTAGCATAGATAGGGTAAAGGACAATGCCAAATCCTTTAATAGCTCAATAGAAAATGAACTTCATCGAGTTATGATTCACGGCATATTACATTTATGTGGTTATAAAGACAAAACACCTGAAGACCAAAATGTTATGAGCGCGAAAGAAGATTTTTACCTAAATTTGCGCCACTTTTAATATTGAATTAGAATTTTATGGCATTTTTTAAAGAATATGAAGTTATAGTTGTAGGGGCTGGTCATGCAGGCTGCGAAGCGGCTTATGCAGCAGGCAAAATGGGTAGTAAAACACTTCTTATAACTTTAAATATGAACAACATTGCTCAGATGAGCTGCAATCCAGCTGTCGGGGGAATTGCAAAAGGTCAAATCGTAAGAGAAATTGATGCACTAGGGGGAATGATGGGAATTGTGACTGATGAAACTATGATTCAGTCTAAAATGCTAAATAGAAGTAAGGGGCCTGCCATGTGGAGTCCAAGAGCACAATCTGATCGAATGATGTTTGCTGAATCATGGCGATTAAAATTGGAACAAAATCCTAATGTTGATTTTTGGCAAGATATGGTAACGGATGTCCTTGTTAAAGAAGATAAGATAGTAGGCGTTAAAACGCAATTAGGGCTCAAATTTGGAGGTGAAACAGTTATTTTAACTAATGGTACGTTTTTAAATGGTTTGATTCATATAGGCGATAAAAACTTTGGTGGAGGTCGAGCCGCTGAAAGAGCTTCGATTGGATTAACTGCATCTCTTCAAAAATTAGGATTTGAAAGTGGCAGAATGAAAACAGGTACTCCTCCTAGAGTAGATGCTAGATCGTTAAGTTTTTCAAAAATGGAGGAACAACCTGGTGATAAAGAACCTCCCACATTTTCATATACAGATACTAAGCAATTAACTAAACAAAGGAGTTGCTGGTTAACATATACTAATTCTGAAGTTCACGATATATTAAAAACAGGTTTTGACAAGTCTCCTATGTTCTCAGGAAGAATTCAAGGATTAGGACCTAGATATTGCCCTTCCATAGAAGATAAAATTGAACGATTTTCACAAAGAGATAGACATCAAATTTTTGTAGAACCTGAAGGTTGGAATACAGTTGAATGTTATATTAATGGTTTTTCAACATCTTTACCTGAGGATGTACAACAAGCTGCAATGCAAAAAATACAAGGATTTGAAAATGCAAAAATGTTTCGTCCTGGCTATGCAATAGAGTATGATTTTTTCCCTCCTACGCAATTAAAACACACATTAGAAA
>JBJKXR010000043.1:0-21351 GCA_045561495.1 Flavobacteriales bacterium
TAACGAGAAATACGGTTTGTTTTTTGAAGATGACCCCTGTTTTTTGGGAAGTTTTGAAGAAGGTATGAAGCGTCTTTTTCCCCATATTGAAAAATTGAATTCAAGCTTTATAATTTCTTTAGAAAACACTTCGCTTACTTTTCCTTCTTATTGGCAAGCTAAAAAAGGTAAATTCCTTTATGAAGCTAAACGAGGGAGAATGGCCGGTTGTTATTTAATGGATAGGTCAGGCGTTGAAAAAACGATGGAGTTTGTTTACAAGGATAAATGTGGTCATTTACCGGATTGGCTGCATAATGAACTCATTGAAAAAGGTATTTTAAAAATGTATTGGGCACAACCGCCCCTCATAGAACAAGGCTCTCATAATGGTATTTTAAGCTCAAGTATTTCTACTAAAGCAAAATCCAAAACTAGGATGTTAAAGTGGGCAGTCAGAAAGTTTGTTAAAATGAACATTTCAAGGCTATTCAATCAAAAAAGAATAATTTAGGAGACTTAAAAGACTATTTCTTTTTATAAATTACCTTATCTACTGCTCTATCCCTCCAACCAGCTAAGACAACGAGGAACAAAACACCACCTATCAGTTGCCATATCCAAATAGGGAAACCTGGTGGATCTCCGGCTGCATATGAATGAATACTGTTTGAAAAGTAATAATTAACGCCAAAATATGTCATACATACAACACCAAAACCAACAAATGACCCCCAAGCGTTAAAGAAAAATTTACTTTTTATAAAACCTGGTACAAACCTAAAATGCAACTGCATAGCATAAGCCAAGACAATTATTAGAGCCCAAGTTTCTTTAGCGTCCCAACCCCAATAACGACCCCAAGATTCATTCGCCCAAACACCTCCCAAAAAGGTGCCAATGGCGGCCAAAATCAAACCTATCGTCACAATCATTTCGTTGATATAAGTTAAACCATTAATGGATAGGTTCATTTGTTTACCATTACTTTTGGTTTTAAACAACATCATAAAAAGGACAATAAAACCTAAAATAGCCCCCAGACCAAAAAAACCATAACTAGAGGTCATACATGCAACATGAATAATTAGCCAGTAGGATTTGAGGACTGGAACAAGTGCTGTTAACTGAGGATCCATAGTTTCTAAACCTGCCACCCATATTATAATTGAAGCTATTAAGGCGGCACCAGGTAAAACTATTTTTGAATATTTTAAGAAAATAAAACCAGATAAAACTGCCGCCCAAGAGATAAAAATCAGAGCTTCGTAACCATTGCTCCAAGGTGCATGTCCAGTTAGATACCAACGAATGACCAAACCATAAGTATGGTATGCAAATACAGCAACACATCCAGTAATTAATAAATAGATCGGCCATTTGATTAAAACGTTTCTTACCGCCGATTTTTTATGCAAGTTTAATTCGTGATTGATGGCAAAAAACAGCAAAACCAATGCAATCAAAAGATAATAGCGCATTATCTTTTTGAAAATTGAAGAATTATTATACTTAATTTCTGTTTTAATTTTTTCTTCAGAAGGGAGAAAGCCCTCTGGTGTGTATTTTCTTTGAACCTTAGTCAATAGCAAAAGCATACCATCAGCATCATTGTAATCTTCTAATCTCAAAAAATTCAAGTATTGAGCAAATAGTTTGATGTAAGAAAACTGAGATAAATCAAGCTCAACTTTTCCATTTGATATTTTTCCACTTAATTTTTTAGTAGACTCCTCATTATAAATAGACAACCATTGCCCCTTAAGTTCTTTATTGAAGGATGGGAATATTCGAAGTAAATCGCCTCTTTGAGCTTGATAAAATATATCCAACTTCTCGGCTATTTTAATCATTTCATTATCCCATTTAGTTCTCTTATTAGCTTCTTTTTGCGTTGCTTTTGCTATATGTTCATTTACTTTACTCTCGCCATTTTTCTTGAAAAAATCTAAAAAAGAGAGTCGACTTCCGTCTTTAACCCCTAAGAATTTAAGCAGTGTATCATTTTTACTATCCAGATAGATGATTTTTTTGTCTTCAAAATATTTTCCATTCACCATCATTTCTAAAAGAAACTGCTCCGGAGTGTACGTTTCCCCATTTTCTAGCTCAATCAATTCTGAATGATTTATTTTTCTACACACATCAAAAGCTAAAGTATTTATAGGCTCGTACCGATCATTAAACCCTTGAACCAAAAGTTCACCAAACTTTCTAGCATGATCCTCTGGAATCCTTTTGGCGCCATTGTTAGTTTCCCCTCCTAGTGGTCCTGTATTTGATATATCAACATCGTGAGAATGTTCATGAGTGTGATCAGAATGATGTTCATGCTGTTTGCCTCCATGCATGTCAATTTCTCCTGGTTTTTGAGCAACCATAGATAACGTACTAAGGAGTAAAACAATAGACAAAGCCGCTTTTTTATTTGCAATTTCTTTCAACCTATTAATTAAACTTGCAAACCTTGAGTTTTTGTTTAGAATGGAAAGAATAAAGCCTAAACCTAACATTAGATAACCTAAATAAGTAATAAGTGTACCTATAGAATCATGATTGACCGACAATCGTGTTCCTTTTTCATCGGGATCATAACTGCTTTGAAAAAAGCGATATCCTTGATAATCCAATACATTGTTCATGAATATACTGTGTTGTTCAGCAACTGCATTTTCTTCATCATACAAAGTCACTTTAGACTTGTACCCTGAGGGGTTATTTGACCCATTATATCGTTCTAAAATAAAATCATCTAACCGAATACTAAAGGGCAGCTTAATCTCTTTTGAGCCATATGATGCGCGCATTATATACCCCATAAAGCTAAAATATTCAGGAGAGGCAATTCTTTTTGGTCCACCAAACAAAACCCTCTCCGTGGCATTATCTCCAATTTTAACTTTTATTGTTAATGCATCTCCTCGTTTACTTTCGCCATCGATATTTTCTAAGTGCTTTACTGCATTTTCATATTTTTTTGCAAAAACTATTGAGGTTTCTATTCCATTCTGTGGAATTACTTGATGCAATTGGCGAAATTGCATCGGGGCTATTGTATTTGGCTGAACAGTATCTCGTGTTTGATTGGCCATTACCATTCGATTAATCTGATATGGAGAAATAATCATGAAAGAATCGCCTTTCTGAATAACAGAAACGGCACCCTTAATGGATGGATCATTAAAAGAAACAAGCACACTGCCAACCCGTTCAGCTTTCCCAGATTCAATGTGTATAGTTTGCCTTCCCTGTCCATCTGTAGTAACAACCTCTAAAACATCCGTACCACCTCGTATATTTTCGTACAGCTTATAGTCTGCATTTTTAATGTATGAAACATAAGACACCTCAATGGTTTCCTTTTCAAATTGAAAAGGCACATTAAAATCATTATCGGTTGTTTCGGCCATGAGCATTGCCTTTGAGTAGCCCATAGAATTATTTTTATCCTCTTTTGGTAAGCGTGGGTCTGAAACCTCTATACTCAAATATGGCTCTGCTGAGTACATACTATTGGAGGTTGCACCTTCTCTTATTGGCATCATACCCTCATATCCAAAATATCGAGTAACTCCAGCTCCAATAATTATAAGAACGAAGGCCAAATGAAACACTAAACTTGGCCACTTCTTTTGACTGATCATCTTGAACTTCTTAATATTTCCTAAAAAATTAAGAACTAAAAAAAACAAGATAAGCTCTAGCCATATAGACCTAAAAATTTCAATTTGTGCTGTGGTTGTGTCGTACTGATTCTCAATAAAAGTCGCCGCCCCAATCATGTAAGCAAACAGAAACAATAGGATTGTAGTAAAGCGTGTGGAGAAAATAAAATTCAGCAGAAATCGCATATCGTTTGTTTGTGAATACAAAAATAACGATTATCCATGGATAAGTTAAGAGATTTTACTTTTGAAAAATCTATACGGCAATTGTCTTCAATGAAATAAGGCTTTAGAAATCTCTTCGCTCATTTCACTGTAGTCCGATTTGTGAATGAATTTAACAAATCCATCAACCTTATATTGTTCAGAAAGTGCATTAACGTCTAAAGCTGACATCATGATCCACTGGGCATTTGTTTCCATGTTTTGTTGAACTTTATTTTTCAGTTCATCACCCGTACCTAAAGGTCCCAGAAGGTAATCAACTAAAATCAAATCACAGTCTTTAGTTAAGATAACGTTCTTTGTTGATTGGTAATCATTGGCTATTTCAACTTCAATTTTATCACCAAATAGGTTCTCAAAAACCTCCTTAAGAACTTCTGATTGGAACACTGCATCATCAATAATTAAGAGTCGCTTTGCTGCCATTTTAATTTAATTTCATTCATTTCCTTTTCAACACCCTTGCTAGAATTTAGTAAAACAGTAAATTCTTCATCAGAAATTTCATTCTCCGAATCGATGTTTTTGTAGGCTAAATGCAAAACATCATGGTACCCGATTGCGCCAATAGTTGCTCCAACACCTGACAATTTGTGAAGATTGTGCTTTAATTGAACAAAATCTTTAACTTGATAATTTAAAACAAGCTCCTTCCTAATTTTTTGATTTTCCTCGATGAATTTATCGATGAATTTCAAAAAAAAATTTCTTCCACCCATTAAATTTGCGTTTTCAGAAATTTTATTCTCATCCAACAAAAATCTTTTTGATTGGGCTAGTCGGTTATTTGATTTCATGTCCAATTTCTCAACATCAAACCATTTTGCCAAAACACCAATAAGTTTGCTAAATGTAATCGGCTTGGACATGTAGTCATCAAGACCCAAATTTATATATTTTTCTCTTTCTCCTTCCATAGCATTTGCACTTAATCCTATGAAAACACAATTTCCTTTGTACTCTTTTCTAATTCTTCTAACAACTTCATCACCGTTAATGTCTGGCATATTTATATCCATCAACACCAAATCATAGGTGTCGTCTTCATAAATTTCAATTGCTTTTGCACCTGATTCTGCCTCTTGAACAATACATTTATATTCTTCCAACATTGCTTTTGCTAAGGAACGGTTAATTTCCATATCATCAACCAGCAAAACTTTTAATGATAGATCAAAATCACTGGTTCCATTTAATTCATGAAACACATGCTCCTTTTGAGATAGTTCATAGCCAAAGGTGAACCAAAAATTACTGCCCACGCCTTTTTCACTTTCCAGCCCTATTTCTCCCCCCATCAAATGAGCTAAAGATTTACAAATTGACAAACCAAGCCCTGTTCCCTCTTCTCTATAATAACTTAATGTCTGAGCGTAATCATTAAAAATCACAGATTGCTCATCACTATTTAACCCTATTCCATTATCAACAACAGAAACTTTTACTTTTTCTTCTCCTAAGAAATTCACCTCAATTTTTACACCTGATTTTTCAGATGCTTTTATAGCATTGCTCAGCAAATTATTCACTATTTGAGATAGCCTTAAAGCATCCAATTGGATAAACTCAGGAATGTTTTTATCAAAACAAAGCTCTATTGTGACATTTTTTTCGATGGCTATAGGCTCAAATAAAGAAATAGAATTTTCAAATATCTTTTTAAGTTGGACCGGCTCAGGATGAAGTTCCATTTTACCATTTTCAATTTTACTTATATCCAAAATATCATTTACAATTCCCAATAGAGACTGTGAAGAATTAACCACTTTATTATAGTACCCTTCATGAACAGCATCAAATTTGTTTTTTTTCCCCCAAAGCTCAAGGTTACCAATTATACCATTTAAAGGAGTTCTTAACTCATGACTCATTTTGGCCAAAAACTTTGCCTTAAAATCAGCTTTTTTCAATGCTTGACGCTCAGATTCTTGAGCTTTTATTCTTTCTTTTTCCTTGTTGATTAATTCGTCTTGACTTTTTATTAGCTTGGAATAGCTTGATTCTAAATTAATTCTCAACTCTTTTTCCTTCTTGAGGTTCTTCTCAATAAGTTCCTCCCGAAATTTATTTTCATTGGATATTGAAATAAAAACCCCTGCAGCCCAAAGAAAAACCATCACCATCAAAAAGGGAAACATCACTTCTCCATCTTCAACAGATAATGGATCCAGTGGAGTTACAATGGTATACAAGTATTGCGCAACA
Organism: Flavobacteriales bacterium; assembly: GCA_045561495.1. Classification (GTDB taxonomy): domain Bacteria; phylum Bacteroidota; class Bacteroidia; order Flavobacteriales_C. Next base: position 6,075 of record JBJKXR010000043.1, read on the forward strand.
AAATAAAGCACTAAATAGATTACGCTCCAAATAACTGGAAGTATTATCTCCTTACGGTTAAACAGTAAAAAAGGGATACCAACACAGGGCAAGAAAATAATTTCAACAGGTATGTTCTCGCCATTGAAAAACGGCCCAGAAAGGATACCTATTGCCATAACCGACAGAAGCCAATTTCTTGCAAAGAAATACCATTTAATCGAATTAAAATAAATTGGCAGAGCAAGAAATAATCCAATCAAGAAAATATTAATTATGGGGCGATAGTCCCTTTCCCCAATAATAAAGCCTATATCAAGGATTAAGGTTAAAAAAGCAGAAACAAAGGCCAAAACATTGGTTAATTGAATCTTTCGAACAAGACTATAATCATCTACCCCTTCAACACCAACACACTTAATACGACTAAAAGTTATCATGGAACTGAAAACAAAAAAAATAGAATCAACCCTAAAAGTCACCTTTTTTATTTGGTAAAAAACACCGTTTAAAAAAAACTTGATTAAAAAACACTTAAAAACAGAAAAGCCAAAAGTATTTTATCATAAAAAACTCTTTCAAAATGAAAGAGTTTTTATACTTTAAGCCTCAACTTCTTGCTGTTCTTTCTCAAGAACTTTTTCTTCTATATATGGAAAAACATCCACTACTGTAGTTTTTGATATTGAAGGTATTTCCCAATCTACTATTGAGCCCTGAAGCCTACCCTCCATTTTTTCATAAGCATCTTTCAATCCATCTGCTTGAATGATGTAGTTTTCATTAATTTTTTTCTCTTTTCCACTATCCGGATCTGCACTTATATAGCTCACTCTAACCTTGTAAAAGTAGTCAAAAGCCTCATCAACAATAACATCCTGAATGTTTGTTTTTGCGCAAGCCAATAAGTTATACTCTGGGATATATTCTTCCAAAATACCCTGTAGCCTTGCCTCTGCCTCTGTAAAACTCAATGCATTCAACATATATGCTTCACTTTTACTTTGAATAGAACCGTTTTCCGGATTCTGTTTCAAATATTTAATCTTTACTGTAAACCAATCTGTCATTTTAATAAATTTAAAGGGTTAAAGATACTATCGTTAAACTATATTTAAAGGATTAATAATTATTGTTTTTTAAACATATTGTTAACTATTTTGTAAATTATAATTTTTTGAAGCAACCAAACGAATATAGGTTCGTTTTTTAAACAGCAGAACAAAACTTTTACTTACCGATGCTAAATCAAGACCTCATTATACAGGGTTGTATTAACGGTGACAGACGTGCGCAACAATCTTTATATGAGCATTTTTATGGGAAAATGATGGTGGTTTGCATGCGTTATGCAAGTTGTCATGATGAGGCATTGGATATGTTTCAAGAGGCTTTTATCAAAGTTTTTAAGAACCTACCTAGATATGGTAAAAAAGGCTCTTTTGAAGGTTGGGTAAGGCGCATCATGGTAAATACGTGTATTGATCACATAAGAAAGAACAAAATTAATAACCAAATGGTTGAGTTGGATAGCAACCACGGAAGTATTGAAATAGATGAAGATAAAGATGCTGGTATCTTGGAACATGTAAACTTTACGGATTTACTAGATATGGTTCAGCACTTAAGTCCAGCCTACAGGAGTGTGTTCAACTTGTATATTGTTGATGGATATACGCACCAAGAGATATCAGATGCTCTTGGAATTAGTGTTGGCACTTCAAAGTCCAATCTTGCAAAAGCGAAGGGTAATTTAAAAAAGATGCTGTTGAAGAAAATTGAAAAGATGGCTGGATAAGTCAAAATGGGAAAGTTTGAGGATGACATAAAGAAAAAATTAGATGAAGGAAATATTGAATATACTCCTTCAAGCTGGGATCAGATGGAAAAAAAACTTTCTGAGAAGCCATCCTATACAGAATTTGAAAAAAGAATGCAGGATACTATGGCAGGTGGAAGCATACCTGTCCCTCCTGAAAGCTGGGGTTCTTTTAGTGAAAGAAATAATATTCCAAACGAATTTGAAAATGCACTCTCAGATAAAATCAACAATGGTGAAGTTGACTTAAATGAAAATCATTGGGAGGATTTCTCAGAGAAGCTTAACAACAGTAATTTAACCGCTTATGAGAGAACGGTAAAAGAAACACTAAATTCTGAGAAAATTTCATACAACAACTCCCATTGGAAAGCACTTGAAAAAATGCTTCATGGAGATCGAAGCAAAAAAATATTTTGGAGAAGTGCAGCTGCTATATTATTATTAATAACAACTGGTATTGGTGTTAATCAATTTTCAAAAACAGAGAAAAACACTTTAATCAATCATGCTCCCGCGAAAAATTTTGACAGTACTACAAACCATCCTTTTAATAAAAAGGAACCATTCGCTTTAAAACAGGGAATTAACTCCAGTAATTTATCTTTACAATCTTCAGACAAAAGAACTTTTGAAAAGAATCCAATTGAAAAATCAAATACACTTAACAAAAACTTCGAAAGCGAAAAAAATTATCCATTAAATACTATTGTTGAGGATAAAAGCAATGAAAAACTAACCTTGTTCCCTTCAATTGCTGTAAGCGTTAAAAACACTTTCCCCTCCTCTTTTGAACTCATTAATCACCAAGTTAATAGGAAAAAGAATCCAGTATCGTCAGATCAAATACACCCTGGTGCTTCTCTATGGTTAAATTTCTGGGAAAATCCTGCTTTGACTGGTTTTTATGGAGAAAACACCATCTCTGCCTTTTGTTTTAATGATTGGGAATTCATTGATGAAAACAAAAATCAAATTGGTGAATTTAATTTTGTTCAGCCTATAGTTCGAATTGGAGCCTATGAAAGAAGATTAAACAATTACTGGGCAATTGGTGGATACGTAAATGATCAATTAATGAAAAACTGGAACATCCGAGAGTATGCAACGTCAATCAGTTATACCAAACAACTTTTTAAAGGATACAACTTTAGTTTTGGTGCAGGCGCGACTTTTAGAAGTCAAAACCTGGCGGTTAATCAATTAACGCTTAGAGAAAAAGCAATTAATAGCAATTATATTTTCACCACTGAACTAGGTAGCATAAAATCAAAAGAAGAATATAGCTCTACTTACCACTTTGGAGGATTCGTAAATCATGAAAACTTCTTTATTGGTTATACTGCCTTTAATTTTGGTTTCAATCATTTCACAAACGATAATGATGTGTTTTTAATGAAGCATTGCCTAACAGGTGGTGTGCATTCTCCCAATTATAAAAAACTAAAAGCAAGCGCACTTTTGAGGTTTGAACAAGAATTGTTTACCTCTTATAGCCCAGCAATTGGACTAACCTATGACAATAGGATATTCACAATGTTTGAATATAAAGACTTATCAGGACAAAGAATTTCTTTAGGTTACCAAATGAAAAATGGGATTAAAACCCAATTTAATTATAGTATAAATAATCTTGAAAATTATCAAAACACCGAACTAAACCTCGATAATTTTACTGAGCGAAGAGGATATATTTCTGTAGGTATAAATTATATATTTTAATACATGAGGGCCTTATTTATATTATGTTCATTAACACTATTCATTTCTTGCTCAAAAGAAAGAATGGCAGGCGAATTTGATGAGGCACAGCAACTTTCTCAAGATTTTAGCCCCACCACCACTCCTGTTCACGTATTATCAAACAATCTTGATATCAATGAATGCTTTTATGAAAATAACTTCGTGAAATTAATCGCCTACGACCCTTCAATAAAATCCTATTGTTGGTTTAAATGTTATGATGGTGAGCAAGATGAATTAATTTCAGAGGATTCTGTTCTTATTGTATCCCAAGATGGAGAATACAAACTAACGGCAAAATATTCAACCCCTCAATTTGGTGAATTTGATACAACAGTTTACATTAATCTAAATTATTGCCCTACTATGGTTGAAGTACCCTCTTCATTTATTCCAAGTTACGATGGCCAATTTGATACATGGTTTCCATTTTTTATTGGAGTTTCAGATTTTTATGTTCGTATTTCCTATGGAAATAGTAATGTTATTTTTGAATCAGCTTCTGAAAACACAGTATTTAATGGAGAGTTTAATGGGGAAAAATTACCATCGGGCTCTTATCTATATTATATATCAGGAACATATCGAACGGGTTATATTTTTGAAAAACAGGGCGTTTTAGAATTGGTGCGATAACCTTTAAAACTCCAGCAATAATTTTCCCAAATTTCCGTATTTTAGTAGAAACAAAACTTACAATGGAATTAGATAATCTCTTAATGGCCTTCGTACCTTCTGCTGTTGTTGCTGCAATTGCTTACTTATTACTTGATCGGTTCTTAAAAGCAGAAAGCAAACGCCATATACTCGAAATCAAAAAAGAAAGTATTAAAGTTACTATACCAGTTCGATTACAAGCTTTTGAAAGAGTGATACTTTTACTCGAAAGAATTGAAGCTGCTCAGGTTGTTAAAAGAATTATTACTCCAAATATGACAAGCAGTCAAGTAAAATTAAAAGCAATTGCTGAAATCAGAGAAGAGTTTAACCACAACATTACCCAACAAATTTATATATCAGCTGCATCGTGGGAAAAAGTTGTTAAAGCAAAAGAAGACGCAATAAAATTAATTTCTATAGCAGGCACTCAAATACCCGACAATGCAAGTGCAGTCGACTTTAGTAAAAAAGTAATAGGCGTAAATGAAGAACTTGAAATTAATAATACCGAAGCCATTGATTTCATAAAACGTGAAATACGAAAAATCTTATAGCAATCCTGTAACTATTAAAAAGTATTTCAGTAAAGTTCTTTTTAACACTTTAATTTCAAATCAAAAACAAACCATGTTTGTAAAGAAAATTAACTCCTTTTTAAAACTTTACGTGGTTGTCGCAGTGGTTTTTTGCGCGAGTTGTCAAAACAATACTATTGAACATAAATACAAGCGTTACGAACTATCAGGCTATACACAAGGAACAGAATATTCAGTTATTTATATCGATTCCACAGATAGAAGAGAATTTATTCAGCAAAAAGTAGATTCGATTTTAAAGGAAATTGATAATTCATTAAGCACTTATAATCCCAATTCCAAGATTAGCAAATTCAACAAGTCCGATTCTTGTTTCTTAATTGACAACCATATTTTAAATATGTTCTTATTAAGTGATGAAGTAAATTCCATCTCTGATGGAGCTTTTGACCCGTCAGTTAAGCCAATAGTAAATTTATGGGGATTTGGAGCACATCCCCTCAACTTAAACAACCTCTATACAAACATACCGGATTCAACAGTAAGAGATTCGTTAATAAACGCTTTTCGTGATTCAATGAGCTACGATTTGACAGACTTTGTTGGATTTGAATATTTTATGCTTGATGGAGATATTATTTACAATACGTTTGAACAGATGCTTGATGGCGAATTCAATGATAATTTTTTGTGTAAAGATGACTCTATTGTTCAACTTACTTTTGATGCTGTCGCTCAGGGGTATACCTCAGATATTATTGGCGACTATTTAAACTTTGATTTGGGTATTGGTGATTACCTAGTTAATGTTGGTGGTGAAATAGTCGCTCAAGGACGGAAAAAAAACAACAAACATTGGATGGTTCAAATTGAGCACCCTAATGTTATTTCGGAAAACGGTTTGGACGAAATTGCGAAAGTCAAAATGGATTCAAGCTATCGAGCGATAGCGGTTTCTGGAAATTATAGAAAATTCAGGGATGAAGGAAAGCGTAAAATAGTACACTCCATCGATCCAAGAAGCGGACAGCCCGCTGAGACAAACATTCTAAGCGCAACAGTCCTATCAGATGAAGCAGCTGTTTGTGATGCTTATGCAACAGCTTTCATGGTTATGAGATTAGAAGAAATCATTCCGCTGCTGGAATCTGGAAATTTAAATATTGATGCCGTTATTGTTTATCATGATGCAGAAGGAAAACTTCAAACGTATGTTTCTACAAATTTAGAAGGAAAGCTCTTGTATGCTCCATCTCAGCCAGAGTCTTAAAAAAACACAGCTTAAGCAGCCTGAATATCATCCTCACATTTATCTCCCGGTTGTGCACCACAGAGTGAACATGGTTCATTTTCTTGATTAAGAACAGGATTTTTTGAAGCACATGTTCCTGAAAACTCGCCGTCTTTCTTAAAAATTAGTTTAATAGCAATTCCAGAGAAAGCCAACGCCAAAAATCCTATTGCTAATAATACTAATTTCATAAAAACTGCTTTTCACAAAGATATGCCTTATTTATTGAAGTTGTAGCTAAAAGATTAGTTTCCAATAAAAACTTAATTGAAAATAATTGTTTTGTTGCCAACTACAAGCATTTTACGCTCAACATGCAATTTAATAGCATTAGCCAATACTAATTTTTCAACATCCTGGCCCATTTTTACTAAGTCCTGAACAGAATTTCTATGCGTTACATGAGCAATATCTTGCGCTATAATTGGCCCCGCATCTAAATCATCCGTTACATAATGTGCAGTTGCACCAATAATTTTAACCCCTCGTTCAAATGCAGCATGATATGGTTTTGCACCTACGAAAGCAGGAAGAAAAGAATGATGAATATTGATAATCTTATTCGAATATTTATTAATGAATTCGGGAGATATAATTTGCATGTAACGCGCTAAAACAACAAAATCAATATCGTAATCAGACAGGATTTTAAGCTGTTTTTCCTCTTGTTTTTTCTTGTTTTCGGTATTAACTGGAAGATATTCAAACGGAATATCAAAGCGTTCTACAATACTCCTTAAGTGCTCATGATTACTTATCACTACAGGGATTTCAATTTCTAATTCACCACTTTGCCACCTACCTAAAATATCAAATAAACAATGCGATAATTTTGTCACAAACAATCCCATTCTCGGACGTTCATCTCTAAAATATAAGTTAAATCCAATTCCAAATCGCTTTCCGATATTTGCCTCAAAATACGCTTCAATTTCATCTCTTTGAACAGTAAAGAATTCTAACGACCACTCTAACCGCATAAAAAAATGGTTGTTCTCGTGATCCGTATATTGATCTAAATCAATTATATTCCCTTGATTGCTATAAATAAACTCCGTAATCGAACTAACGATACCTTGCTGATCCTTACATTCTATTAATAATACTGCATTTGCCATATTCATCTGTTTACAAAACAGGCATTACCCATGTGTTAAATATAAGTATTCCAAAAACAATTTTCTGTATTGGAATTTTAAACAATGGATTTTCGCAAAAATTGTGCATAATTAATTTAAACGCATTCCGAAAAGACATACATCATCTACCTGCTCTTCATACTGACGCCAATTTTTATAAAACGAAATCATTTCTGCTTTTTGCACAGGAACTGAAAGACTTGAAATAGCTAAAAGTTTTTCATGGAGTTTACGTTTTCCCATTTTTTTACCTCTAGGCCCGCCAAACTGATCCTTATACCCATCTGTAGTAGCATAGATAGAATCTCCGCGCTTAAGTTGCTTTTCAATCATTGTAAATTTATGATTCGCAATAATATGCTGACCAATTGGGTTTTTGTCCCCTTTTATTTCCTCTAAGTCTTCTCCTGAAACAACTACCAAACCATTCATGGCACCACTAAACTTCATTTTGTTCGTGTTTAAATCCAAGCATAATATAGCCATATCCATTCCGTCACCAATTTGTAAATCAGCATTTTTATCGGTGGAAATTAATTGAATTATAGAATTCCTTAATTCTTCAAGTATCGTATGCGGAGCAGTAATTTCTCTACCAAAAATAATTTCATTCAATAACGAAATCCCCAAGCAGCTCATGAAAGCACCTGGTACACCATGTCCTGTACAATCACCAATAGCAACAATTAACTCATTGTTCACTATGTTACTCCAATAAAAATCTCCACTAACAATATTTCGAGGCTTATAAAATGTAAAATGTTCAACACCCGCTCCATCAATATGAAAGGAAGAATTCAGCATGGCCTGCTGTATTTTTTGTGCATAGTGAATACTATCGGTAACGTCTTTATTTCGAACCTTTAATTGCTCATGTGTAGCATTCAATAAATCTCTTTGAACTTGAAGCTCTTCTTTTTGAGATTCAATTTTCTCATTTTTATCCTGTAAATCCTTATTAGTACTTCCTAATTTTAAATTAATATCTTCCAACTGTCGGTTTTGAGCCTCTATTTCAATTTTCTTATCCTCTAACTCTTCATTTTTCCCCTTTAAAACCTGATTCTTTTTTGTTCTAATTATACCAATTGCAGCCAGAGCAAAAACGAGCACTAAGAGCAATACCCCAATACCTATTAAAAATTTAAAACGAACCTGATCCTTTTCCCGCTTTTCTTTTTCTAAATTATATTCAGACTCTTTTAAATCTTTTTCTTGCGCCAAAATAGTCAGCTCCCGTTCTTTTCTATCCAGTTCGAATTCAGAATTTAATTGAGTTACTTTAAGGTCCATTTCACTTGAAAGAATTTCCTCATTCACTTTTTGAAACTCTTTATAATAGTCTAAGGATTTCTTATAAAGCCCAATTTTTTCATACAAAACTTGATAGGACTGATAAATTTTTCGCTTTTGTAGATTATTTTTTGAACTATCTGATAACGTTAATGATTGACTTAGGTAAAACTCTGCTTCCTTTCTATTTTTAACATGTGCAAAAAAGTTACCCAATTCCCAATAGGCATCCTCTGTTAAACCTACATTGTCCAATGTATCCAATAGTAAAATAGCCGATTGTAAGTTGGATAAAGCATCTTTTTCATCACCCAGCCTTCTTTTTGCATCTGCCATATTAATTAATGAGTAAAACTGGCCTTGTAAACTCTGTTCTTCTTTCGCTAAATTATAGCTTTCATCAAATTGATCTAAAGCAACTTTATAATCCCCCATTTCTAAAAAGATGTTCCCCATGCTTGTATAGATAACCCTGTTTAACTTTGTGAGTTCATGCTCTTCTGCGGCTTTTAAAGCTTCACTTAAATAATTAAGTGCTTTCTCGTCCTGCCTAGTTTTGTACAACACATTACTCAGGTTAATAAGAATACTTACTCTTGCATAGTGGTTGTCAGAATTTTGAAAATACTTACTCGCTTCGATATAGTACTCAACACTTTGTGAGTAATTGCCTAATTTTTTATGACTGAGCGCTAAGAAAAAGCACCTTTTCGCATCAAGAGAGTCATTGTGTGGGGTTTCAAGAGATTTCTTAATTAAATTTTGAGCTTTATGATATCTACCCTTATTCAAGAACATAATACCTTCGTAGTACGTTAGTCTTGACTCAACTTGCTTTGTTAAAGGGATATTGTTTTGTACGTGAAAATCTTTTAAACGTTCAATATAATGAACAGAAGAATCAGATTGCTTCTTGTTAACAACACCTTTAATGATATTAAAATAAGCTTCAATTTTCTCATCTTGAGAAGTGGCCGTTTTTAAGTCAACCAAAACGTTTCCTGATGAGTTTTTTTTTCCGAATGCAGTACTGATTGATGAAACAACCAATAGATAAAATAAAATTCTGTTCAACACAAATTAAAAGTTTAACGGTTATTTAACGTATAAAAACCTCAATTGTGTTTCCACAAAAAAGGGTCATAAAACATGACCCTAAATTATCCCAAATATTTTAAAAGTATAGCACTTCTTGAAGAATGTTTTAACCTTCGAATGGCCTTTTCTTTAATTTGACGAACCCTTTCACGAGTCAAATCAAATTTCATACCTATCTCTTCGAGTGTTAAATTCGTTTTTGCTGTTGCTTCAATACCAAAATAAAGTTTCAAAACATCTGATTCTCTTGGTGTTAGAGTTTGAAGCGCTCTTTCTATCTCCTCTTTGAGGGATTGATCCATCAAATTAGAGTCTGGACGCTGTGAGTCCTTTGAACCCAGAACATCATAAAGTGTTCCTGAATCCGATTCATCACCCAGAGGTGCATCCATGGAAACAGCTCTGGAGTTGTTTCTCAGGGAGGTTTCCACCTCCTCCCTTGACAACTCCAGCGCTTCTGCAATTTCATCAACTGAAGGCTCACGTTCATGAACTTGTTCTAGCTCTGAAAAAGCGCGATTAATTTTATTAATATTTCCAATTTTGTTAAGAGGTAAGCGCACGATTCTAGCTTGCTCTGCTAAGGCTTGTAATATACTTTGACGAATCCACCACACAGCGTAGGAAATAAATTTAAATCCCCTTGTTTCGTCAAATCGCTGAGCAGCTTTTATCAATCCTAAGTTTCCTTCGTTTATCAAATCAGGCAGGGTTAAGCCTTGATTCTGATATTGCTTTGAAACAGAAACCACAAATCTTAAATTGGCTTTAGTCAATTTATCCAAAGCCCTTTGATCTCCATCCTTAATTTTTCTAGCCAACTCTACCTCCTGCTCAGGAGTGATTAATTCTTCCTTACCTATTTCCTGCAAGTACTTATCAAGGGATAAATTTTCTCGGTTGGTAATCTGCTTAGTAATCTTAAGTTGTCTCATTATTTCAATGGTTGTGGTTTGGGTTAAGTTACGGGCTTCAACGCATTATGTTTCGGGATTTTTTCAATTTATTTCATATTTTCCTCTAAGCCCAACATGGATAGGAAACGCCAAAAAGGTTACGTTTTTTAAACTGAATTAATCAATAACTTATTGTTCAACAACAAAAAGAAACATTCGTTTGTAACTTCAACTAGTTTCATCGAACAAAATCAAGTATTCATCATCAAACAAGGTTTTTAACCTATATTTAATAGTTAAATAATCTGGCTAAATTTGCAAAAAGGTTTTCATTATGAGTAAAAAGCATTTATCCGATAGAATAGTAAAAATGGAAGTTTCAGCAACCATTGAAATGAATGCAAAAAGTAGAGCGTTAAAATCGGAGGGGTTAGACGTAATTAGCTTAAGCTTGGGAGAACCTGATTTCAACACCCCCGATGTAATTAAAAAGTCCGCTATAAAAGCTATACAAGACAACTATTCCAAATACCCACCAATAGCAGGTTTCCAAGATTTAAAAGAAGCAATAGTCAATAAATTCAAAAAAGAAAACAACATCAACTACACCCCTTCTGAAATTGTTGTATCAACGGGCGCAAAACAATCCTTAGCCAATGTTATACTCTCATTAATAAACCCTGGAGATGAAGTTCTCTTGCCAACACCATACTGGGTATCTTATATTGAACAGGTTAAACTTGCAGGTGGAATTCCAGTTGAAATTCCAACTTCAATACAATCCGATTTTAAAATCACTCCTAATCAGTTGAAGAAAGCAATTTCTGCAAAATCAAAATTGATTATTTATTCATCACCCTGCAATCCTTCTGGATCCGTTTATTCAAAAGATGAATTAGAGGCATTATCCGAAGTGATATTATCAAAAGAGGGTCTTTTTGTTTTAGCAGATGAAATATACGAATACATTAACTTCACTGGAAACTCGCATACAAGTATAGCTTCTTTATCAAAAGAGATATGGGAAAGAACAGTTACCGTTAATGGAATTGCTAAAGGATTTTGCTATGACGGGTTACAGGATTGGCTATATCGGCGCTCCCGAATGGATATGCAGTGCAATGCTCAAAAATTCAGGGTCAATTTACTTCTGGAGCAAATGCAATAGCTCAACGTGCAACAATAACAGCTGTTGAAAACGGAAAAGAATTGGTTGGATATATGGTAGAAGCTTTTGAAAAAAGGAGAAATCTCGTGTATGAATTGCTTAAAGATATTCAAGGACTCAAAACAAATTTACCTGAAGCAGCATTTTACTTTTTCCCAAATGTAAGTGCTTATTTTGGAAAATCCTTTAATGGAACTACTATTCACAGTGCAAAAGATTTTGTGTTTTATATATACTTAATGAAGAATTACTGGCTGTAGTTCCAGGAGAAGCCTTTGGCTCTCCAAATTCAATTAGAAATATCCTATGCAGCATCAGAAGAAGTTTTAATAGAAGCTATTCAAACGTTTAAAAAAGGCTCTAACAAAACTAAGCTAGTCGAATTCCGTCTTTTTCGATTTTTATCTTTTTGATCTCGATATAAATTACCAATTGCTCTTTTTAAACGACTTTTTTACTCATTAAAAAGTCGTTTTTGATATTTCTTTTGAATCACTTTTATCATGCAAGCCTAAAAAACCGTCACCTCTTCTAAGTATTTCTAAAACTTTTTTCTGCATTTGGTTCAAAGCTAGCTACACCCCCTCTTCTTGCAGAAAGGGACATCAATCTTTCCGTCTTCTCGTATAGCCTTTATAAAACCTTTAAGTTTTTTGTCCAAGTTTTACTGGCTGATTAACATCACTCCTAAATATTAAACCAAGGTGCTCTTTATTTATAATTACGTTGGTTCCCAAGCTACTCGAATGCAACACCATTAAATCAACTTCATCTCCTTTTTCAAGGGAACATCCTTCATTAGTTAAATATCTGTTAAACTTAGAGGTCCCGACCAACCTTTCGGTTTTTTGATCCAAATACATGTACACAACATACGTCTTACCTTCTTCCATCGGAATCGCCTGCTCCTTGTAGGGAACAAGCAACTGTTTAACAATACCCATATCCATAAAGGCTCCCATTCGATTTACTTGAGCAACAGTTAAAGCAGCAAAGTCATTGATTTGTATATTAGGAACTAAAGTTGTTGCTGTAATTCTCTCTTCATTATCTAAATAAACAAATACATCAATTTCATCACCAACTTTAAATCCCTCTGGAATGTATGCGTTTGGCAAAAGTACTTGATCAAAAGGATCCTCTCCCCTCAAATAAAAACCCTGTTGTTCCTGCCTTGCAGCTATTAAAGTGTTGATTTTACCAATATCAAAATTGCTCATACAACAAAGTTACTTTAATAATATTTGAATCAAAGTTTTTGGCAACTCCTTATTAACATAAACGTTTTGACTTTACTTATTTGCCTTTATACACTAAATTTGCACCTTATGAAAAGCCTAATTTACCTTCTTATCTGCTCCTTGTTGGCAATATCTTGTGTGAAAGATAAAAAAACAACATGGGATACGGAGATGTTGGCGCCGATTGTGAAATCGGAACTTACGGTATCGGATCTTTTGAAATCAGACTATATAACCACCAACCCTGACAGCACTTTACAAATCGTTTATTCCTCTAATTTATTCTCAATGAATACGGATAGTTTTTGTTGAACTTCCGGATTCTACTTTTGAGGTAGGCGCAAGCCTCAAATCCCTTGAATTGCCAAGCGACACTTTTGAATACAGAATAACCATGGGAGAAATTGCTCGATCAATTGATGGTTTTTTGGGGAGCATTTATTTTAGCGAATCACGAAGGAACAATCACCAATCTTTTTGGTGAAACAGAAACCCAGATTGACGGCAGAAACAATTGACATATCTATGTCTGATTTATTTGACGAATTAATTCTGGACAGCGGTATTGCAGAAATAATCCTCATTAATGAAACCCCGTTTGAAATTAAAAATGTTGATTTTGAATTACGAAACAAGCCACAAACCAGGGGGCGCAGTATTACTTAATCATGTATTTACATCTATAGGAGCTGAATCACAAAGTAGTGAAAGTTTTGTTTTGAAAGGACGACACCGTAAAAGCTGAACTAGAATGCCTTTTAGATCAAATCACGGTAACGGTACCGGAAGGAGAAATTGAAGTAGACACCAATGAAGCAATCGTTGCAAAAGTTATTGTAAGAGATTTAAAAACCTATACAAGCAACAGCCATTTGGCCCAATCAAAACGTAATTGATGAAACCAGAGTAATTCCTTTTGGAAGCAGCGTTGATGTTGATTTTAAAGATGCTTCTATTCGAGAAGGAGAAATTTATTTTGAAATATATTCAAGCCTGGAGGATTCCATTTATTTAACCTATGAAGTGTCCCAGTGTAATTCATCCTACAACTGGGTTGCCTTTTACAATAGATACTGTTTGTACCTCCAGCATCCTCAGGAAGCTTTTCCTCCATGTCGAACACCTACCCTGTTAACGGCTATCATTTTGATTTTAATGGAAATGGTTACTTAACTCCTGGAGATGACCCGTCAGCTCTTTCCGACGACACCATAAACACCTATGTAACCCATTTAACAGCAAAAATCCAATATACAGGCTTAAAAAAAACCCTATCTATTGATGATACAGTTTTTGTCCAAGCTCAAGTAAAAAATTTAAAACCCCATTTTGCTCGAGGATATTTAAATAACAAAATAGTTAATGCAGGACCTTCCTCTTTAAACTTTGATTTATTTAACAAAGTAAAATCAGGTCAAATTGATTTAGAAGACGTAAACTTTGAAATTGAAGTTGATAATGGAATTGGCGCTTCAGCTGAAGCAAGGTTTAGTAAAATAAGTGGTGTTAACAAAAACAACAATAAAGTTGACCTTACATTTGCACCAGGAAATGAAGTAATGCAAATTAATTCAGCATCCTACAATGGAGAAAACAATCGAACAACACACAACACATCCTCTAAAACACTTACTACATCAAATTCGAACATTGATGTATTTGTAGAAAATTTCCCAAATACATTAGAATACGAATTAGAAGTAGAATTGAATCACGGAGAAACCAAACCTAGTCTCTCTGAAATTCTAGATCCGGACAGCCCTCCCAACTTCATTCATTACGAGGACGATATTAAAGCCAGTTTTAATATGGAAGTCCCTTTATCTTTAATCGCAGACACATTAGTTCTTATCGACACCTTGGATTTTAACTTAATCAATGAAACGGGTGATGATGTTGAAAGTGGTAAATTCAAATTACTGGTAGACAACGGCTTTCCACTAGATGCTACTACATCCATTTATTTTTTGGATGATACAGAGGTAATTATTGATTCATTGTGGAGCAACGAAACCATTTCAAGAGCAGAGGTAAATGGGACAAGCCAAGTAACTTCAAAAACAAGAACAGTTATTAATTTTGAAATCACAAAAGAGAAAATGGACATCATCAAAATGGCTACTAAAGTTTATATTGTTGCCGGCTTCCACACATTTGATTTAGCAAACCCTCAAAAAACATACTATAAAATTTATAGTAATTATTCATTTGATGTAAAACTGGTTGGTGATTTTAAATACCAATTTTCAAATTAATACAATGAAGAAGATTTTAACCATTCTATTAACTTTTTCTGGTTTAGCGATAACGGCGCAAAACAATTTTCTTTTCCCAGATTCATCCAATCAAGTTTTGATGAATACTAAGGGAGGCGTGGCCTCCTCAAGTATACCCCAGAAATTCATGAATAAATT
>JBJKXR010000044.1:0-21343 GCA_045561495.1 Flavobacteriales bacterium
CTATTAACAACATATAGGTTCCTGTTGTCGATCCGTCAGCACTTCCAATAAAATAACTTTTTATTAAATCACCTTTTGAAAAAAATTCAACCTTTATGTTATTGGTGGCTAAATTTTTTAAAATTCTTTCTTCTTGAATTTTGGGAACTCTTTGTTTAACCTTAATGTTTCGAGCCGTTTTTAAAAGTGTTTGGATTCTTATTTCTCGAGCAACATAGTTTCCATTTACCCTCCAAACATCATTTTCTTTTGTAAGTATAACTTGTGTTCCTTTTTTGTCCGCAAGAAAAATTTTGTCAATCCTATTAATTTCTTTTATTCCAAAATTACGTGCGTCTTCTTCACTTAAATTATCATCTGTTGAGTAAAAAAAGAAGTAACCACCTATAATCAGGGAAAAAAATGAAATTATAAATACAGTGAGTTGTTTTTTCATATTATTTTGAAAAACGTATTTTTCTAAAAATAATAAAGCCAAAACTAATTAAAAGTATGATTCCGATTGGTAAGGCAGTATTTATAATTTTAATAAACCCTTTGTTTTCTTCTACTAATTTAGAATCTAGTAGGCGCATTTTAATTTTTTTTGATCGAACAGAAATAAGTTCTTCATCTTCAAGTAGGTAATTGACACAATTTACAAGAAACTTCTTATTATCATAGAAAACATTACTGTATTGATCAGTTCCTAACGGAATCATTTCTTGCTGTGGTGAAAACCAGTTTTTCCCTATATCGCCGTCAGCGATAACAATCATTTTATTCTTTTTAGAGCCTTCTTTAAAGTTGATTTTTTTATTCGTTGCGAATTCTGGGGTTATTCTATTTTTAAAATAGGAACCAAAATAGCCTTCTAATAATAAGGCCACCGGTTTTGCTTCTGCCTTGAAGTTTTCAGGGATAATCTTTTCATTAGCGGTCTCTCTGAATGAAATTCTGGAAGGTAATTTTTTGTAGCGATTGTTTCCAGATGTTTCATACAGAGTAGTGAAATTTATTCCACCCACGGATGTTGTATCAAACGTGCTACAGAATTCAACTTTTACAGGGTCAAGGTTTTTGTTAATCAAGTGATTGTTTTTTGATTTTAGAATAGGGTTATAAATCCAGCCGTACAGTTGAAACCTTCCACCACTGCCATTTGCTGTGGTTTGAATGGGTATTTTAGAACATTGTAAATCTTCAACAATATGCTTGTTTAAGCGAACACCATATTTGTGAAGCATTGCATCAAGACCTGTTTCTAAAGGAGCAGCAAATACAAGCCCTTGAGTTTGCATGCTATCCAATTCAGCACCTTGGGCACCTTCTAGCATCATTAAAATTTTTCCTCCATGCATAACAAATTGATCTAGGAGATACTGTTCCTTTTGAGTAAACGGTTTGATAGGTTTTGCGATTATTAACAAATCAATTCCATCGAGTGCATTGAGCTGTTCTTTCCCTTCTTTATTTTTTAAGTATGCGGGTCCTGTTTGGTAATATTCATAAAGTGATTTTGAAAAATCTTCAACATCAAAACGTCCTAATTCGCCATGTCCTTGAAGAAAGGCAACTGTTTTCATTGAATCTTGTTGAAGTTTTCGAATCGCATTGGTAATTTCAAATTCCAACTCTTCAATTGCCTTTTCGTATGTGTTTGTTTTGTTTCCCTTAGCCTGTCGAATAAACGGGACAGGGATTGATCGTCCATTATAAAACGCTTCAGCTCCAAGTGGAACATATACTCTGTCCAACTCTCCATTTTCTTTTCTAAAAGGAATGGGTACAATTTCTAGTCCTTTTCTTTTTTTAAGATTTACAATTGATTGTTCTCTTGCTTTTGGATCATCAATAGTTTTGTACAAATCAATAAACTCATACTCAATATATCCATCGGAAATATCAGAGAGTTCCTCTAAAGTTTCCAGTATCGAGTTTCTAACCCGCGTTAAATCGGCCGGGAGATGATCATTTTCTAAATAAATTTTAAATTCAACTACATCATTAAGGTCCTCCATTAATTCAATGGTGCTTTGATGCAATGTAAATCGATTGTCTTCAGTAAGGTCAATTTTGAAAAATGAGAAATAACTAAAAATCATTATTAGAGTAATAATGATAAATCCAGTTAAAAAATTGGTTAAGTCTTTGAGTTTATTCTTAATCATACAATTACCATTTTCTGCTTACTAAAGCTACCTTAGTTAATAATGTAAACAGAGCAATTAAACAGAAGTAATAGATTAAATCTCTTGTGTCGATAAGCCCTCTGCTAATACTATAGTAATGCTCTTCTATTCCAAATTGTTGAATTATAAAACTAAATGAAGTATCATCACCTGCATTTCCAATTAAGCTGAAGCCAAAATAGAATACTAAACAAAACAGTATACTGGTTAAGAGGGATATAATTTGACTTTTTGTGATAACCGAGGCAAATAAACCGATTGAAATAAAACTTGATCCAAGAAAAAGGAGTCCAATATATGAACCAATAGTTGCTCCTTTATCAATAGTTCCGTGGGAAAGAAACTCAATAGAATAATAGTATATGAATGTAGGTATTAATGTAAGTACCAACAAAACAAAATAAGCTAGGAATTTTCCAAGAATTATTTGAAATTCAGTTAAGGGCCTCGTAAGTAACAATTCAATTGTTCCATTTGCTTTTTCTTCTGCAAATGCCTTCATTGTCATTGCGGGAATAAGGATTAAATACATCCATGGCGCTAATGAAAAAAGAGGCTCAAGAGAGGCAAATCCTGAAGATAATATATTCATATATTCATTTGGAGCGTACGTCCATAAAAACAGCGAGTTTATTAAAAGAAAGAGTACCAAAACAATTGGTCCAATCAAAGAGCTGAAAAAATACCGTATTTCTTTTTTAAAAATAGCGAACATTAAAACTAATTTATAGCATATCAATGCTAATTTAAGGCTGTGTAAAAATAGTTTATTAACTCTAAATGTTTATAAACTGATATATTTTTAACTACTTCTTAGCAAGAAAGTAACTAATTTTAGTGTTATTTAGTAAATCTCAAAAAAAATAAAATGAATCACAAGATTGCACCTTCCGTTTTAGCAGCCGATTTCGCAAATATTCAACGCGACTCAGAAATGATTAACAATAGTGAAGCAGATTGGTTTCATATTGATATTATGGATGGTGTTTTTGTTCCCAATATATCGTTTGGTTTTCCAGTTATGAAAGCCATAAAGCAGCACGCTACCAAACCTTTGGATGTTCATTTGATGATTGTTGACCCTGACCGATATATTACAGCTTTTAAAAAAGCTGGAGCGGATATCCTTACTGTTCATTACGAGGCATGTAATCACTTACACAGAACTGTCCAGGCTATAAAAGCTGAAGGAATGAAAGCAGGAGTTGCTTTAAACCCCCATACACCTGTACAAGTATTGAAGGATGTAATTGAAGATATTGATTTAGTTTGTGTGATGAGTGTGAATCCAGGATTTGGAGGTCAGAAATTTATAAGAAATACGTTTAATAAAGTTCGGGATTTAAAAGCTATGATAGAAGCATCTGAGTCAAATGCCTTGATTGAAATTGATGGAGGTGTGGGTACTGATAATGCTAAGCTTTTAGTAGATTGTGGAGCTGATGTTTTGGTTGCGGGTAGTAGTGTTTTCAAAGCTCAAAATCCAGTGAAAACAATTGCACAGCTTAAAAAGCTTGAAACGATTGTAAAGAGCGCTTAAATTGAAACTATTAAGTTAGGCGAAAAGTGGCTTTATAAATTCTAAAATAAAAGCTGTACTATAGGTCATTCCAAAAGACCAAATAAAAGAGGCTAAAATTAAGGTTGGAATTGCCTTTTTTTCTTTTCCGAAATACTTCCCTACTAATATTGAGCCTAATGGAACTGAAATTAACCCGATGGTCATGCTAGTGCCAAATAATTTAAACCGCTCTTTAATTTGGATTATTTTTCTATTACGCTTGAAGTTGATTTTTTTTGATTTTTTTTTCGTTGCCTGACTTATTTTATTCAACCCTTTTCCTAAAAAGAAAAAGATTAAAGCACTAACCACTGATCCGACACCGCATACGATTGCAATTTCAAAAAGCATTTGAAAATTATCTGAGTATGCAATGGCAAGAACAGTTGGGGTAACAAGAAGTTTTAAACCACCTCCAATTAAAGCACCAATTAAAACAGTAACACTCATTTCCATAACTGAGGTATTTGTGCAAAGATATTACAAATCACAACCTAAAATAAAGATTTAATCTTTTTTAAGATTAAACATCTTAAGGGAATTAATATATTTGCTTGAATAAAATTTTAATAAAAATGGAGCAAGGATTTAATTTTAATATTTACAATGTAAAAGAGGTAACAAGAGTTGAGTTTATAAGAAAAACATATGCACACGTTGCACTGGCAGTCTTATCTTTTGTAATTTTCGAAACTTTTCTTTTTACTTCAGGAATTGCTGAATCCATTGCTTTTTCGATGTTAAATAACTGGTGGCTAATCCTAATTCTTTTTATTGGAGGTACTTGGATTGCAAATAAGTGGGCTACAGAGCCTGGAAATATTCAAAAACAATATCTTGGGCTTTTCCTTTTTGCATTTATAGAGTCAATAATTTTTGTGCCATTGTTTTATATTCTTTTTACAAGTCCCCAATTTATTGGACAAGTTGAAAGTATACTAGGACAAGCGGGTGTAGTTACTGGGGGGCTTTTTACAGGTTTAAGTGCTGTGGCTCTATTTTCTAAAAAAGATTTTTCCTTTTTGAGAAGTATTATAACAATAGGCGCTTTTGTTGCTTTGGCAACCATTTTTGCAGGAATGATTTTTGGATTTGACCTAGGGATATGGTTTAGTGCAGGTATGGTATTGTTAGCCAGTGGATCAATTTTATATCAAACTTCTAGGCTTTTAAGAGATTTTCATACTACTCAACACGTAGCAGCTGCTTTAGGCTTATTCGCTTCTTTGATGACCTTATTTTGGTACATTTTACAAATCTTTATGAGTAGAGATTAAAAAGTATTACATATTTGTTGAGTAAAGCGATTTAATTGAGCAATTAAATCGCTTTGTCGTTTAATTTCATCTATTCATATTCTTGTTCAAAGTATTTGTATAAGAAGGGTATTTCAATTTGACAAATACGGCCTAAAATGGTTATATTTGCTCTGCCTTAATGTAAGCAATGCAGAGGTTGTATGTAACTCTTTGCGTAAGTAATTGTTTGTATTTATTGAAACCTCCCCTGAGTCCCGAGCTGAAAGATGCTAACCTTAATGTATTACTATGAAATTTAAAATTCATTTTGTTAGACTGTTTTATTGCTTTTTATTAGTGACCTCTACGGCTTCTTTATTTGCCCAAAACCCTACCGGTTATATAGCAACTTGGAAAAGTGACGTTGATGCTGCCTACACAATTATTCATGATGATTATGGGGCAGCGGTTGTTGATGGAATATGGCAGTATGCAGATACAATTGCTGCAAATAGAGGAATTAAGTTTGTTATTGGTGCAATTGCTCAATCTTGTGAAGAAAATAGGACTATAAACGGATACTCCAATGCTTATGGTTATGCAAAAAATGTCATGTTAGCGCAGCATGGGCATGAGATAATAAGCCACTCTCATGATCACGATTGTGCTGTTGGTAATGCTGGTTGGCCAGCAGAAGGTGGCACAAGGCCATGTGATGATTTTACCGAATATTGGGGAGAGAGTTCTTCTTATGCTAACTTTAATACACAATTGGTAACTGCCCATAATTCAATTGAAACAGGAACTGGTTTTTCACCAGTGTATTATATTTTCCCGTATGACCGTTTTAGTTATATAGCTAATGATAAACTCAAAGAGATGGGGTATTTGGGCTCCAGAACTGGATGGGACGGACCTTTTCCCTCAAACCCTGCATACCACAGAAACGGTTATGAAAACTCTGATTTGTCAACATTTTATCCGGATTCAGATGGTTTTTTTAGAACTGCGGTTCAAGTTTTTGATGGAGATGATGACGACAAGAGTGTTAGTCAGCAGGTTGCTGAGTTAAACGGTGAAGTTGATAATGCTATTTCAACCAATATGTGGTGTAATCGAGAATTGCATAATGTTGGGCCTTCAGGATGGGGGGCAGTCAGAGTAGATGCCTACCGACAGCACATCAATTACCTAAAGCAAAAAGTTGATGAAGGAAAGTTGTGGGTGGGAACAGTATCCGAAATATTAACGTACCAAATGCAAAAATTAAAGTATTCCGCTAACATCAATTATGTTTCTGCTTCTGATAGGATTTATGTTACTTGGACTGCTATTGGAAGTCAGTATGATGTTGATGTAGCTTCTTATTTAAGCTCTTTAACGATTAAAACACCAATTACACTAGTGGTAAATCTAGATGGATTAACTGGAAATTATGTTGTAAAACAAAATTCAGTTGATTTAAGTCCTGATCAATACTACACCAATGATGGGAAAATGTATATTAATGTTTATCCTCACGAAGGAGATGTAGAAATTTATAAAAGTAGCTTAAATGGAAACCATTATCCTTATGTGGCTAATCCAGTTGAAAATCAAAATTTAAATGTCAATTTCACACCGTTTACTATTGATTTAAAAAATGTGTTTGAGGATACAGAAACGGATGATGAAGATTTTGTTTTTTCTGCAAACGGTTATGAAGGTATTTCAGTTGTTATTTCAAATGGAATTGCAACAATATCAGCTCCTTTAAACTGGGTGGGAACAACTACGGTAACTTTTCAAGTAGAGGATGAAGGTGGTCTAATAGTAACAGAATCCTTTGATGCTATTGTTCAAGATCCTTTTTCAAATCAAACCCCATTTGGTGGTGTTCCTGCTTCAATACCAGGAAGAGTAGAGGCTGAAGATTATGATGAAGGTGATGAAGGAGAAGCTTTCAATGAAGAATATTCACAATGGGAACCTGCTCCAAAAGCGGATCAATATCGTCCGTGGGATCCAGTTGATGTTGATTTGATTGCAGGAACAGCTGAATATGGTGTTGGTCATACCATGGCTGGCGAATGGCTAGAATACACTGTTAATGTGGTTACAGATGGATGGTACACGATTGATTTAAATGTTGCATCGGTTGATTACGGTGGAACTATGTTAGGTAAAATTGAGTTGTTGGTGGATGGAAATAGTTGGATGCCGGCAACCGATATGATATTTACGGACAATTGGTCTGATTATCAAAACGTAAGATATCCTTATGCTTTGTTTTTAGAAGAGGGAACTCATGTTTTAAAAGTGAGTTTTGTGAATGGAGCTGTTAATTTAAATTATGTAGACATATTAACAAGCCCAACAAATACTGTTAATGTAGCTTCACGAAATGCGTTTGAGATTTATCCAAATCCCGCATCCAATCGTATTAAAATAGATGCAGAATTTACTACTGCGAAGATATTTTCTCAAACGGGGCGTTTGATACAAACATCGAAAACTAAAGAGGTTGATGTATACAATTTACCAAATGGTATTTACTTTATTAAATTGGACAACTCTCCATCTATGGTTAAATTTGTCATTACTAAGTAGTTTTATACCTGAAAATTCTAAGGTTAAAAATTAGAAAAGCATCTAATATTGATATACTTTTATTAAAGTATACTTTTTAATTTTTTGCCCATAAATAATTCACTATTTCTCCTTATTTTCGTTTCGATATATACCTAAAACACTAAATTATGATTGAAAGTATTGGAACATTACTCATGTTGATTTTATTACAAGCAGTATTGGGATTTGATAATTTACTGTACATTTCTTTGGAAAGTAGGAGAGCACCGTTAGAGAAACAAAAAATGGTAAGAACAGTTGGTATTGGTTTGGCTATTTTTCTACGAATTGGCTTGTTGTTTTTACTGCAGTTTATAATTGGAATGTTAAAAGAACCTTGGTTCTCTATTGGTTTTTCAAACTATTTAGAGGGTGATTTTAATGGGCATTCATTAATTGTTTTATTTGGTGGCATATTTATTCTCTGGACTGCTATTAATGAAATATGGCACATGATGGTTTTTGATCCCGCTGAAGAATTGAATAAAAAACCTTCTAATCCTTTAAAGATAATTGGTTTGATAGTATTTATGAATTTGTTATTTTCCTTTGATTCTATTCTTGGGGCTATGGCATTAACGGATGAGTTTTGGATTATGGCAACCGCTATAGTTGTTTCAGGAATATTAATGATTTGGTTAGCAGATGGGGTTAGTAAGTTTTTGCAAAAGAATAGAATGTATGAGGTTTTAGGGCTTTTTGTGCTTTTGGTTGTTGGAATAATGTTGCTTACAGAAGGAGGTGAGTTGGCAAAAATAAAGGTGTTTAATCAAGATATACAAGCTATGAATACAGGAACTTTTTATTTCGTGATAGCAATATTAATTTTGATTGATATCGTACAAGGGAAGTATCAGAAGAACTTACTTAAAAATCGAAAAACGAATTAATTATAAGGCATATCAATTCAATAAAAAAAGCCGTTGGATTCCAACGGCTTTTTTTATTTATATGTTTTGAATGTATTTACTGAGCTGAGACAATTTCATCAATTTCAACTTTCTCCCCTGATTTGTAAACATCAATTAAGTTTAAAGTATCCCTTTCAAGAACCACAAAATCAGCTCGATATCCTTTTTTGATATAACCATATTCGTCATCAATACCCATAAATTCAGCAGGGTATCTAGAGGACATTTTTAATGTTTCAGCAAGCTCTATATTGGCTTCTTTAAAACAATTTTGAACAGAGTCTAACATGGAGACTGCTGAACCAGCTAAGTTGCCAGTTTCAGTTAGGTACATACCATCTTTAAAGAAAATCTTAAACTCATCAATTTCAAAATTATCTACAGGATGTTTTACAAAAGAGGCATCGGAAACCAGGAATAATTTCCCTTTTTTTGCTCTGTGTGCAATTCTTACAGAAGCATAGTTACAGTGAACACCGTCAACAATAATTCCTCCATATACATTATCTGGAGAATCTAAGAATGCTCCAACTAATCCTGGCGCTCTACTTGTAAATTGAGATTGCGCATTGTACAGATGGGTTACCTTAGTGATTCCAGCATCGAAAGCCTTCATTGCTTGTTCGTAGGTGCAGTTACTGTGTCCTGCAGATACGGGTATTCCAGCCTCAACCAACATCTTTATGTGCTTTTCTTTTACTACTTCGGGAGCACAGGTAAGAATTTTAATAACTCCAGCACCTTCTTCAATGATTTTTTCAATTTCATAATCGGTAGCTTCTCGAATAAAATCGAGAGAGTGAGCTCCTTTTCTCTCAGGGTTAAAGTAAGGTCCTTCTACATGCAAACCAATTACACCCGAATCAGCATCCTTCATCATTTCTTTCACAATTTTACATTGTGCAATGATGTTATCTAGTGAAGTAGAAACTAAAGTGGGAAGGAGTGCGGTTGTTCCAAAGTCTAAATGTGCTTTGTTGGACACCTTGTAGTTTTCAATGGATGCTTCTTGTGTATAAAAAGCACCACCGCCGCCGTTTACTTGGAGGTCAATGAAACCAGGAACTAATAAAGCCCCTTTTAAATCGATTATGTTTTCGTATCCAAAAAGGTTGCTCTTGTGAACAACTTTCTTGATTCTATTCCCCTCTGTTACAACAGCTCTATTACCGACGAAATTTTCACCGTTGAAAATTGAGCAGTTAGTAAATACTTGTGTCATCTCGTTCTTAATTTGACTAAGTTACTAAATTTCCGACTAAATCCTTTATTTATCAAGTTTTTGAACATTTTTATTAAAAACGTTTATGCTGGCTATTATGCTTGTTTTTAAGGGTGATTATTACGGTAAGGGTTTCCATTTACTTGACTTAATAATTTTTTCGAATGTATTGATTAAATGTTTAAGTTTTTTAGGTGCATTTGCCCTTATTTTAATTCTCTTTTTCTTTTTTCCTTTGTGAAAAGTTAGGTAAGTGGTTGGGGCGTCCATTAAAAGTTTGTTGTCATAAACATTTTTCAAGTCTTTTACTGAGATGGATTCAATGATGTTTATCAAATTTTTAAATTCTGCATTTTTAATTTTGGTATAACTGGGTTTTTTAATTTTTGTGTTTGCTTTTGGATAAAACTCCACCCATTTTTTTTCTTTGAGAATTATTGAATATACAGGACAATCTCCATAACATTTTGATTTTTCTAGTTTTAAGATTGTTTTTGAATCTTTGGGTATATCAACTTTGCAGCTTTGAAATAATAAAGGCAACACTATAAGTATCGCCTTTGTTATATTTTTAAATGAATTTATCATCTATTTTTTTCCTTGTTGTTTTGATTGGATTTCTTCTATCTTTTTTTGCCAACGAGATTTTTTCATTGGCTGTTTCATTTGATTTTCAATTTTAGCTAAAATCGCTTTTTCATCAATAATGAATTTCTTGATTGTAATAGTTTGTCCAATGGTAATTACGTTAGCTAGGAAATAATAAAAACTCAAACCTGCTGCATAGTTGTTAAACATGAACAGCATAAATATTGGCATTAAGTTCATCATTACTTTCATGTTTTTTTGAATTGCTTCCTGCATTTCACCACCACCACCTTGAGAAGGAGTTAACTGCTGATTAAAACGCATGTAGAAAAACATTGAAATAGCCATAAGTAGAGTAAATATACTTACGTGGTCTCCATAAATGGGTATTGGTATTCCAATGTGAATAGCATCATCAACGGAAGACAAATCATCAGCCCACAAGAAACCTTGATGTCTTAATTCAATTGATGCAGGAAATAGTCGATATAAGGCAATAAGGATAGGCATTTGTAAAATAGCGGGTATACAACCGGCAAGGGGATTGACCCCGGTTTGTTTGTACAATGCCATCGTAGCTTGCTGTTTTTTCATTGGATCAGCCTCCTTGTTTTGCTCGTTTAACTTTTCCAATTGAGGTTTGATTACCCTCATTTTAGCGGAGCTTAAGTAATTCTTGTAGGTAATTGGAAAGAGTAAAAGCTTAATCGCAAACGTTAAAAGGATAATTCCAATTCCAATTGAAACGCCTAAATATTCTAAAATAAGTTGAAAAATGGGGTAAAGAACATATTTGTTTACAGCTCTAAAAATTCCCCAACCAAAATTAATTTCGTCTTCAAGATCTAAATTCCCATCTTTTATATCGGCTAAAATGTCAAAATCATTGGGACCAAAATACCAGTCAAATTCATAGTATGTATCTCTTGATCTTTCAAACTTTAGTGGGGCAGTAGCGGAATACATTTTTAAATAAGTAGTGTCTTCATCATCGTATTCAATTTTCATTGTTGGTTTTTCCAAATTGTTTTTATCAGCGATTAGAATATTGGAAAAAAACTGTTGTTTGAAGGAGATCCAATCGGTTGAAAATTCAGCGGTTTCATTGTCATCCCCTCTTTCACTCAACCAGTCATAACCATCTTTTTGTGAATGCCAGAAAACAGAGGCACTTTGTCGTTCAATGTATAAGCTTTTCTCAATTGAAACCGGTTTTTGTTTCCATTCAAAAGTCAAATCACCATTATTGTCACCCTCAATAGTTTTGGAGAGACCAACCATGTTGATATCAAACCCAACTAAATAATCATCTGCGTTTAATGTATATATATAATCGATTCGACCATTTCCATCATCAGTATTTAATGAAAATGTAATGCTACTTGAGTCTTCTTTTACAACCAAATTTTCTTTGGACGGAACAAATTTAAATTCGTTTGTAAATTGAGTTTTATTATTGTGACTAAACTTAATTATTTGATGGTTTTCGTCTCCCTCAAATAGTATCAATTCATTTTGTTTATCTGCAGCATAGTCACTGTATGAACGGTATTCTTTTAAAACTGCTTTGGACACGTATGCTCCATTCGTATTAATGAATAGACGCATTTTATTGTTCTCTATAATAACTTCTTCTGGGCTTTTTTCTGCTGACCCAGCAAAAACTCCATATTTATCTCTCTTAAATTTAAGTATCGTAGAATCTTCTTCAATTACTGTTCCTGATTCGTTTGACCTAGCGGGAATAGAGCTTTTTTCAAGCTCACCATTCGGTGCTGCGTTTTCTTTAACACGATCACTTGTCTGAATTTCGCTGTTTTTTTGACTACTCTCAACAACCTGCGGTTCTTGAGAAGAGTTGAAAGTGAAAAATCCAATTACAATTCCAACGATTAAAATCCAGCCAATAATTTGATTTCTATCCATTAATTTTAATGTTCAAATAATTTAATTAAGTATTTTCTATAGCAGCCTTAATGAATTCGGTAAAAAGTGGATGAGGGTTCGCTACCGTACTTTTATACTCAGGATGAAACTGAACTCCAATAAAATACGGATGTTTTGGAATTTCTATTACTTCCACTAAACCAGTTTCAGGATTAATTCCTGAAGCTTTCATTCCTGCTTTTTCAAAATCTTCTTTGTAGGCACTATTAAATTCATAGCGATGTCGGTGTCGTTCAGAAATTTGAGTTGTTCCATACGCTTTGTGCGCAAATGAACCTTCTTCCAAAGTGCATGAATAAGCACCTAATCTCATTGTTCCACCTTTGTTTTCAATTTTCTTTTGTTCTTCCATTAAATCAATAACAGGATGTTGTGTTTTGTCATCTATTTCTCTGGACGAGGAAGATAAACCAAGCACATTTTGGGCAAATTCAACAACTGCACATTGCATTCCTAAACAAATACCAAAAAATGGAATGTTGCTTTCTCGAGCAAATTTAACAGCGGCGAGTTTGCCTGCAACACCGCGCTCTCCAAAACCAGGAGCTACTAAAATTCCATTTAAAGAGGATAGGTTTTCAGCAACATTGTTGTCATCGATACTTTCCGAATGAATCCAATTTACTTCAACAGAGCATTCATTTTGAGCTCCTGCATGAATTAGCCCTTCAGCAATGGATTTGTAGGAGTCTTTTAATTCAACATACTTACCAATCAATCCAATTTTAACAGAATTTTTTGGGTTTTTGAGTTTTTTAAGAAAGGTCTTCCACGTATTTAAATCCGGTTCATCACCAATTTCTAAAGCTAATTTTTTAAGAACAATCTTATCTAGCTCCTCTTCCATCATTAACAATGGAACGTCATATATTGTTTCCGCATCTAGAGAAGCAATTACTGCTTCTGTTTCAACATTACAAAATCGAGCTATTTTATTTCTAACCTCTTGAGGTATCTCATGTTCAGCTCTACAAACTAAAATGTCTGGCTGCAAACCATATTCTAATAGTTTTTTAACAGAGTGTTGAGTAGGTTTTGTTTTTAATTCTCCAGATGCAGCAAGATAAGGTATAAGGGTTAAGTGAATAACTAATGCGTCTTTTCCCAATTCCCATCTTAATTGCCTAACTGCTTCTATATACGGAAGGGATTCAATATCACCAACAGTACCTCCTATTTCAGTAATTACAAAGTCCCAGTTTCCTTTTTGACCGAGTAATTTAATACTTGATTTTATTTCATCGGTAATGTGCGGTATAACCTGAACCGTTTTTCCTAAATATTCTCCTTTTCGTTCCTTATTAATAACACTTTGGTAAATTCTACCAGTAGTGATATTGTTTTCTTGTGATGTTGGAACGCTTAAAAAACGCTCATAATGTCCTAAGTCCAAGTCGGTTTCAGCGCCATCATCAGTTACAAAGCACTCTCCATGTTCATATGGATTTAGAGTTCCTGGATCTACATTAATGTAGGGATCTAATTTTTGAATTGTTGCTGAGTGTCCTCTTGCTTGCAGTAGCTTAGCTAATGAAGCAGAAACAATACCTTTTCCCAGGGAAGAGGTAACCCCACCGGTTACGAAAATGTACTTTGTGTTGGACATTGGTCTGTTGCGTTTAACAGATTACAAAAATACTAAGAAAAAACAGCCTAGGGAAAATAAAAAACACCTATTTTTTATACTTTTCAACAACACATGATTTTAATGCATCCTTATTTAGAAATCTTCTTTCAATGCAGTATTTTAAAAACCAATTCTTTTAAAAGTTCTCCGTCGGACGTAGATGAGTTGCCATATCCTTTCGATTTTAAGTCATAATCACTTAAATGCTTAATTATGGTGAAGATTTGTCTTTTGGTGTAATTTCGTTTTCCGTTTACATAATCTTTAACAAAAAATAAATTTACGCCTATTGTTTTTGCAATGATATCAGGTTGATTAGATGGGGAGAAATAACAGCCCATGATTTTTGAAAACAATCGATAAAGGCTTGAAAGGGTTAACACTAAAGGGTAGTTTTTTTCATTTGCAGCAAAATGATTTACAATTCTATTTGCTTTTAAAATATCTCTATTTGCAATGGCTGTTGAGAGTTCAAAAATGTTATAATCCTTGCTTATTCCAATGTTTTTTTCAATTATATCGGCCGTTATTTCTGAGTTTTTGGGCAGTGATATTGAGAGTTTTTTTATCTCATTGGCAACTTTTGCTAAATCGTTACCCAAGAACTCACTTAGTATTAAGGCGGATTTTTCTGATATTTTTAGATGTTCGCTTTGAACTTGAGTAATAATCCATCCTGGAATTTGATTATCATATAGTTTTTTAGATTCAAAAAATTCTACATTTTGATTGAGCTTTTTTATAATTCTTGCATCTAACTTTTTTCCTTTGTAAGAAAAAATAAGAATGGTTTGCTCTTGAGGGGTTTTTGAGTAGTGGATTAGTTCATCAAAGTTTTTAAAGTTTTGAGCTTCTCTAACGGACACTACTTGATGTGACCCCATCATTGGAAATCTTTTTGCTGCATTAATTACCGTTTGTAAATCAGTGTCCTTTCCGTAAATAATGTTTTGGTCGAAATCTCTAGCAGCTTCAGTAATTATCTTGGAGGTTGCAAATTTTTCAATTAGATCAATAAAATAAGGTTCTTGTCCATGTAAAAAGTAAATTGGAGAATAAGAGCCTTTGGCTATATTTTTTATGATTAATTGGTGATTCATTTCAAATTGATGTTAAAGTTAAAATAAACACTCTATTAATCGTTTTTGTTTAGGCAAATAATCTTGAATTTATTCAACATCAATTGTACAATTGTGTATTCGGATTTCATTGGATGCTAAATTGGATGTGGTAGTGATTGAAGCACTATCTCTTGGTATTACAAGTCTTACTTCTCCAATTTCATAATAAATAGAATCAAAAAAAGATGTACAGTCGTAAATTTCAAAATCGCCATCTTCTTTAAAATAATAAATCTTTTGTGTTAATCCAGGCCCTATTGATACAGAATCAAATAGAAGAGTATCTCCAACAATTTCAAAATTAATTATACTATCCGTTGAGTTTTTGATATAACCATTGTACTCGGTAGAGGTTTTTGTACAACTTGCTGTGATTAGCAATAAAATAATTATGGTAAGAATTGATGTTAATTTCATTTTTTGCATTGATAAGTTGATTATTTAAACCCTTCATTTACACCAAGTCCAAATAAGGAAAAGTCGTATTTTACTGGATCATCAGGGCAAAGTGATCTTAATTTTTTTGTGATTTCATCAACGGCCTTCCAATCGTTTTGTTTTCTTTTTAAAAGTCCTAGCGACCTCCCAACGTTACCTGTGTGAACATCTAGAGGTAAGTGGAGAAGTGAAGGAGAAATTAAGGTGTTCCATATTCCAAAATCAACTCCAAATTCGTCTTTTCTAACCATCCATCTAAAATACATGCATATTCTTTTTGCTGCTGATCCTTTCAAAGGATCGGGAAGGTGTTTTTCACTTCTAATAGCATAGGGTTTATGAAAGAAACGATTTTTAAATGCACTTAATACGTGAGCTTGACTATTTGTTTTTTCAAATTGAGATTTGAAATAAAGCCCCAGACTTCCATGTTCTTTTAAAATGTTTTGTAATCCAAAACAAAATGTTGCTAAATCAATTTCATTAAAGGTTCGGTGTTTAAACCCATTGAAGTTTTTTAAGTCGGATTTGTCAAAATCACGAATAAAGTTAGAGGGAGAATTGTCCATTCTTTCCATTAAACTATATCCATTTTTTATAATTGATTTTCGATTTCCCCAAGCGATTACAGAAGCAAATAAACCAGCAATTTCAATATCTTCTGGGCTTGAAAATTCGTGAGGTATTTTTATTGGGTCGTCTTCAATAAAGTTGAAATTATTAAATTGAATGTATTTCTCATCCAAAAAACTTTGAAGCTCATTTTTATTCATGAGCAACTATGTTTCCGTCGGCAATTTCTATTACTCTATCTGCAAGATTTGCCAATTCTCTATTGTGTGTAACAATTACAAAGGTTTGATTGAATTCTTTTTTCAAATCAACAAACAAATCGTGCAAATCACTAGCATTGTTTGAGTCTAAATTACCAGAGGGTTCGTCAGCTAAAATAACAGACGGAGCATTAATTAGAGCTCTTGCAACGGCGACACGCTGCTGCTCCCCACCACTCATTTCGCTTGGTTTATGTTCCGCTCTATGGTCTACCTTTAATTTTTTTAAAAGATCAACTGCTTTGGCTTTAACTTCACTTGTTTTACCTCCCAATATAAGTCCAGGCATCAAAACGTTTTCAAGGGCTGTGAATTCGGGCAATAGATGGTGGAATTGAAAAACAAAACCAATATCAGAATTTCGAAATTCCGAAATCTCCTTGTCTTTCATTGAGTGAATGGCCTTATTATTAATATAGATTTCTCCATCGTTTGGTTTGTCCAGTGTACCTAAAATTTGAAGAAGGCTTGTTTTTCCTGCTCCGGAAGCACCAATAATGGCTACCAATTCTCCTTTTTTAATTTCAAGGTTTACTCCATTTAAAATGTGATTTTCCCCAAAAGATTTTTTTATGTTAACGGCTTTAATCATGAATTTTTAAAGATAAAAAAAATCCTTACTTACCCTATGTTAATAAATACTATGTGAAAACATCATTTAAATTTTGGAGATTCAGCCTACTTACGTATTTTTCAAGTATTAATTTATAACAAGCTTTAAGTGGAGAGATTTATTGGAGTTGATATAGGAGGGACAAATACAAAAATTGGAATCGTTACTAGGGAAGGGGAGTTAATCGAAAAGATTAAGTATCCTACTGC
This sequence comes from Flavobacteriales bacterium, assembly GCA_045561495.1. Taxonomy (GTDB): domain Bacteria; phylum Bacteroidota; class Bacteroidia; order Flavobacteriales_C. The sequence continues at coordinate 17,090 of JBJKXR010000044.1, forward strand.
TGATTTATTCCATGGAGAGGGATATATTAAGAATTTTAGTGCTTTGCTAAAAGAAATTCTTGATGCAAATCCTGAAATTAAAAAAATTGGTATCGGGGTTCCTGGATTAATTACAAAGGACAGAAGATCTCTTTTAAGGTTAGCAAACATTCCTTCATTAAGTGGTGAAAATCTTTTGGATCAATTGGAATCTTTATTGCCTGGTTATGAATTTGCGCTTGAAAATGATGCTAATGCTGCTTGTTTGGGTGAGTTTTATTTTTCTGAACATGATTTACCAAACACTTTCCTAATGGTGACTTTAGGGACTGGAATTGGTGGTGCAGCAGTCATAGATGGGAAACTGTTTTTAGGCGGGAATGGAAATGGAGTAGAAATTGGACATATGCTGGCAGATGAGAATTCTGTATATGAAGATTACATTAGTAAACGAGCTATGGTTGCTTACGTCAAAAAAAAGCTCGAGAAGGATAAATATAAAAACTCTGTGCTTGCAGGTATTGATCCAGATGAACTTACAGCAAAAGATATTGAGGTTGCATTAAAAGAAAAAGATGGTTTAGCCAAAAAGGCATTTGCCCATTTTGGGAAATGGTTAGGAAGAAATTTAGTTTCTTCAATGCGTGTTTTAGATATAAATACCATACTCCTAGGAGGTGGGGTTTCTAAAACTTTTAAATATATGGAAGGTCCTATGATGGAGGAGATTAATGCATATTTAGGAGATTACTATACCAAAGAGCTGGTTATCCAAAAAGCGTCTTTAAAAAATGAAGCAGGAATTATTGGAGCTGCGTCATTAAACTTCTAATGAGCTTGCTTCATAACCTAAAATTTTCAAAACATCCTCTGGTTTCTGTTCTTCAGAAAAGACTCTTGAAGTTAAGACATCGTGCTCATCTATGTTTAGAACAATATGCTTGGGTGTAGGTATTAAGCAATGTTTAATACCACCATGGCCGGCTAATGCATCTTGATAAGCACCGGTGTTAAAAAATCCTATATGGAGTGGTTCCTCAGGGTTGAGTTGTGGCATAAACAACTTGTTGTTATGGATCTCTGCATTATAAAAGTCCATACTGTCGCAGGTTAAACCTCCTAAAAAAGCAGCTTTGTATTCTCGAAACCAATTGTTAATCGGGAGAATAATAAAGCGTTGATCGATTCCCCAAGTATCGGGAAGTGTAGTCATAAATGAGTTGTTAACCATATACCATGATTCACGATCATTTTGTTTCTTTTCATTCAATACTGTGTAAATGTTAGCACTTGCCTCTGCAACAGTATATGTGCCAAATTCAGTCATTATATTGGGTTCAACAATACCATATTCCATGCACGTTGATTTAATCTCTTTCAAAATAGATTGGATGAACCCGCTATAATCATAATTGAAGTTAAGTGATGATTTAAAGGGGAGTCCTCCGCCAATATTAAGTGTATCCAAGGATGGACATATACTTTTGAGTTCAGCATATATTTTTAAACATTTAGTAAGTTCATTCCAGTAATAAACATGGTCTTTAATACCTGTGTTTATGAAAAAATGAAGCATTGTCAACTTCGCTCTTGGGTGGTTTGCTAATGTTTCTTTGTAATAGTTGATGATTTTTTTTGGACTTATGCCAAGCCTACTGGTATAGAAATTATAGTTGGGGATTTCTTCAGTAGCCATTCTAATTCCAACGTTGAATGGATTCTTTATGGTTTTGTCATAAAATTCAAATTCTTCAACATTGTCTAAAACAGGTATTAGATTTTTAAACCCTTTGTTAAGTAACCCAATAATGTTTGATGCATACTCAGATCGTTTGAATCCATTACAAACAATAATTTTATCGAAATCTATTTTATTTTGTAAATGAAGGTTTTCAATTATTGGCAAGTCGAATGCGGAGGAAGTTTCGATATGAACATTGTTTTTTAAAACTTCATCAAGAACAAAGGCAAAATGTGAACTTTTTGTACAGTAGCAATAGGTATAATCACCTCTGTAATCAAGTTCTTTGATTGCATTATGAAACATTTCTTTTGCTTTTTTTATTTGTCTTGAGATGATAGGAAGAAATGTTATTTTTAAGGGAGTACCATGTTCTTGAATAAGATCAACTAAGTCAATTCCGTGAAAAGATAAATGACCATTATCATCTACACCAAATTCTTTGGAGGAATTAAGGTTTTCTTTTAATAGATTGAAATACGAATTTATGGACATTCAAAAACAATTAAGTTGCAAAATTAATAAATAGCACTTTGCAATCTCGTTATTTTTTGTGATTTTACATTTATGAAAAAATTCTTAATAGCCGGGTTAGCATCGATGTTTTTTTCAGGTATGTGTCAATTGGATAGTTTATCTAGGTTGGGATATGATGTTAAGTTAAATGATATCTGGGGATATGTTGACACTTTAGGTAATGAATATGCCTTAGTTGGTTTGAGAAATGGGTTGAGTATTGTTGAGGTTACGAATCCTTCTAATCCCATGGAGGTATACAGAAGTACTGGACCTGAGACTATATGGCGTGATATAAAGGTTTATGGTAATTATGCTTATGTTACCAATGAAGCGGATAATGGTCTTAGGATTTACGATTTATCGGTATTGCCTGATAGTCATGAAATTCCCTACAAGGATTTTGATGGTGAGGAAGGAAAAAAATTTGAAACAGCTCATAATTTATTTATAGATGAAAAAGGGAGGGCTTTTGTAGTTGGAACAAACAGAAGCAATGGAATGATTGTATACGACTTGGTTAATGATCCATGGAACCCAAAAGAGATAGGGTTTTATGATGATGCATACATTCATGATATTTATGTAAGGAATGATACAGCCTATCCTGCATTAATTGTTCAAGGTGATTTTTACATCCTTGACGTTTCTGATATGAGTAATATTCAATTGGTTTCTTCGCACGCAACAAAGATTTACAAACCCATAACACATGCTTTCAATGGATGGAATTATGTATTTACTACTCATCACTTATACACATATAAAATCATAAAACCTAACCCACATCCCCCTACTCAAAAAACCCACCCTTAATAATTTTCATCCCATCTCACCACAAAATTACACCCCTCAACATACTAAAACACAACACACCCCTCATTCTAACACTCCATTCATAAACCCACATCTCCATAAAACTCCTAATTTCTCAAATCACCTCTCCTTCCCCTCTATTACATTAACAATTCTCATTTTATAAACCAAAAAACCTCTATTCCACAAAACTCAACTCACACTCCCCCATTAAATACATAAAACTTTAAACCCCCCCCCCATCCTCACAAACTCTTTTTACTACCCCCTCACCTTCCCATTAAAACCAACCCATTATACCTTACCCTTAAAACTCATCCTTCCCCCTCTTCACCCCACAAAATCATTCTATACACCCTAATTACTCCAATTCCCTTCTCCAATCATTCTTCTAAAAAAAACCCCTTAACACCCCCTCCTACCACCCACAATCCTAATAATCCCCCCCCAAACACACCCCTCATAAATAATTCCCCCCACTCCACTTTCTCAAACACAACCAACCAAACCCTTATTATTACTCCCAATTATCAATAAACACACATTCTCCCCAACATCTCTTCCCACCCAAATCACAACTTATAAAAATCCCCCCTCCAATCCTCCTTCCCAACACCTAAACACAATTCCCCATTTAACATAACACAAAAACCACCAAAACTCAAACACTTATCCAAATAAACACTCCCAACCCCCCTCTACAACATCATCAAAAACCTCCCACTTTAATTTCTTATAAACTATACCCATCCTCACCAAATTCCCCTCCCCCTCAATCCAACACCAACCCCCATAATAACACACACACCACTCCTAACCTAATATCAATCCTATCAATTAAAAATACCATCCCACCCATCCCCCCACAAATCCCCTAACCCCCCATACCCAATCCCCCAAAAACTAAACCTTAATCCCCAAACAACCCCCAAAATCAACCCCCCAAACAAAACAATAACTTCAAAATTCCCACCCCCCATCCCTCACCCCTATTAAATCAACCCTTATCACCATACACATAACCCCCCAACACACTCCATCATCCAATCATCCCATTCCCCTCTTCACAAAACATAATTCCATAAACCCCAACACCAACCAAACTTAAACAATAACTTTACACATCATCAACATCACATTCACATTATTCAACTATACACTCATCTAAAACTTACAACAACAACAACACCACAACACTCAAT
>JBJKXR010000045.1:0-21270 GCA_045561495.1 Flavobacteriales bacterium
CAACAATGAAAGTTAATTATTAATATATTCATCCGCCTTCGTGGATGTAATTGCCTCAATTCTTCTTATTCCTGCCGCAACAGCAGTTTCGGTAATAAAAATAAATTTTCCAATTTGTGCCGTAGAGGAAACATGAGTACCTCCGCAAAGCTCAACCGAATCACCAAACTTAACTACCCTTACCTTTTCTCCATACTTTTCTCCAAACAATGCCATGGCACCTTTGGATTTAGCTTCCTCTATAGAACACGATCTATCCTCCTCTAATATATAATTTTGACGAATGGCATTGTTAACTAGATTTTCAATTTTCTCTAATTCTTCGTCGGTTACTTTTTGAAAATGAGAAAAATCAAATCTTAAATTCTTTTCATTTACTAATGATCCTTTTTGCTCAACGTGGTCTCCCAACACTTCTCTTAAAGCGTGATGAACTAAATGAGTAGCTGTATGATTCGCATTGGTTGCTACTCGTTTGGCTTTATTAATAATAGATTTAAAACTCGCAGAGGGATTCGAAGGAAGTTGATTCATAAAATGAAGAATAACTCCATTTTCCTTTTTAGTATCTTGAATACCAAATTTTTGGTTTCCATCGATTAATACACCTGAATCACCAACTTGACCACCTCCCTCTGGATAAAATGGAGTTTGGTTCAATTCAACTTGATATCCATCTTTTCCTTTTTGTTTTATACCTCTATACCTTAATATTTTAGATTCCAATTCTAAATTATCATAACCAACAAATTCTCCTTCTCCTTTATTTACAATAACCCAATCCTCAACCTGAATAGATGTCGCTTTTCTCGATCTTTGTTTTTGAGCCTCTAAGGCTATTTTAAATCCATTTTGATCAACTTCTAATCCTTGTTCTTTGGCCAACAATTCCGTCAAATCAATAGGAAAACCGTAAGTGTCTAGAAGTTCAAATGCAAAGTCACCTTCCACCTTATTTGAGGCAGATTTAGCATAATTGTTGAACTTTTCAATCCCTTTATCTAACGTTCGTAAGAAATTTTGTTCTTCTTCTTTTATCACTTTTTCAGCCAATTCTTTCTGCCTTTCTAGTTCAGGAAAAAATTCACCCATTTGATTGGAAAGAATGTCAACTAACTTATAAATGAAAGGCTTTGATAAATTTAATTTTGAATATCCATACCTTACGGCTCTTCTTAAGATTCTTCTAATTACATACCCGGCACCATTATTAGAGGGCATTTGACCATCAGCAATGGCAAATGAAACTGCTCTTACGTGATCGGCTATAACACGAATTGCGATATCTGTTTCCGACTTTTCAGCTGAAGTATATTTAACACCGCTGATTTCAACAATTTTATCAATTAATGGAGTAAAAACATCAGAATCATAATTGGACTGTTTACCTTGAAGCACCATGGCTAAACGTTCAAAACCCATGCCTGTATCCACATGTTTGGCAGGAAGTTTTTCTAAATCTCCTGATGCCAATCGATTAAATTCCATGAAAACTAAGTTCCATATCTCAATTACTTGGGGATGGTCATTGTTTACGAGTTCTTTACCGCTTATTTTTTCTTTTTCTTCATTAGATCTAATATCCACATGTATTTCGGAACATGGCCCGCAAGGACCACTTGCGCCCATTTCCCAGAAATTATCTTTTTTATTCCCCATTAAGATTCTTTCTTTGGGAACAATTTTTTCCCAATACTCATATGCCTCTTGATCAAAGTCTAATCCCTCATCTTTTGCACCTTCAAAAACAGTAACGTACAATGAATCTTGATTTATTTCACACACTTTTGTCAAAAATTCCCAAGCCCATTCAATTGCTTCTTTTTTGAAATAATCTCCAAAACTCCAATTTCCTAGCATTTCAAACATAGTATGGTGATAGGTATCTACTCCTACTTCCTCTAGATCATTGTGTTTCCCTGAAACACGTAGGCATTTTTGACTGTTGCATATCCTAGTGTGCTTGACCTCTGAGTTACCAAGGAACAAATCTTTGAATTGATTCATTCCAGCGTTAATAAACATGAGAGTAGGGTCATCTTTAACAACCATTGGAGAGGAAGCGATAAATTCATGCTTTTTCTCTTTAAAAAACTCTAAAAAACTTTGACGTATCTCTTTGGCTGTCATAACCTATCTTTATATCTCGTTAACATTTCAGAATTCCGACTTATTTGACAACCCAATTGATTTAGTTATCTTTGCACCATCCTTAAAGGACATCGAAACCCTAGTATTTAGTATTCCTCCATTGGATTTGTTTCCAAACCAAAACGAACTACTTTAAACTTTTTCGGGTCCAAAGGTAATAAATATGGATAAGAATAATTTTAAGTTTAACGATAAAACCCTCGAATACGAAAAGGTTGAAGTATCTTTTCTCAAGCGTCTAAAAAAAGCAGGGCTTCATTTAGGTGTTTCAGTAGTTTTGGCACTGATTATCATTATAGTTTCCTATCCTTTGATTACGCGCTACACTGAAAAAGAAAAAAATCAAGAAATTGAAAAGCTTCAAGAAACCTATTCAAAGATGAATCAACAGATTCAAGATATTTCTAATGAATTAGAAGTTCTAAAAATGCGAGATGACTCTATATATTCAGGAATATTTGGAGTATCGCCTGTTTCAAAAAGTTTAAGAATAGGAGGAACTGGTGGCACAGATGAATTCGACTATTTAAGAGGATATGATAATTCAGATTTAATGTTACAATCAGCGCAACTCGTTAAGTCACTTGAAAACCAACTAAAAATTCACAAAAAAGGATTTGATAGAATTGATAAACTAGCGCATACACGCTCCGAAAAACTCTCTCATATACCCGCTGTTCAACCTATTCACAACCATAATTTAATCCGAGTAGCGTCTGGATTCGGAATGAGAATGCACCCCGTATACAATGTCCCGAAAATGCATTACGGTATAGATTTTACTGCAAAAACAGGAACTGACATCTATGCTACAGGGGATGGTAAAGTTGAGAGAGTAAGAAAATCTTATTCAGGTTATGGAAAGCATGTTATTATTAATCATGGTTTTGGATACAAAACCTTATATGCACATATGCATGATTTTTCCGTTAAACAAGGTCAAAAAGTGAAACGCGGTGATATCATAGGACAGGTAGGTAATACAGGAACTTCAACTGGCCCTCATCTTCACTATGAAGTAATTCGAAATAATAAAAAAATTGACCCTACTAATTTCTTCTTCAATGACTTAAATTACGAGCAATATCAAGAGATGATAAAAATTTCTAGTCAAATTAAAACATCACTGGATTAGTAATTAAAAATAGTCTTGGTTCTATAAATAATGGGTAGGGTAACTTTCCTCACTAAACTCTTTTATTCCCAGGAAATTTATATATTCGTTTTCTAAATTTTGTTTTTGTGGGATTCAAAGAATATGATTCATTAAAGCTATATTTCTCAATTGGTGAAGCAGCTGAAATATTAGATGTCAATACTTCCTTAATTCGATTTTGGGAAAAAGAGTTTATTATTCTGAAGCCTAAAAAAAACAAGAAAGGAAATCGACAATTCACGAAAGAAGATATTGAAAATCTTAAAATGATTCATCACTTAGTTAAGGAAAGAGGGTTTACCTTACAAGGTGCTAAAGAAAAATTAAAAAAAGAGAAAAAGACGACAAAAAAAGAGGTGAGTATTGTTGAATCTCTTGAAAACGTAAAAACGTTTTTGCTTCAATTAAAAAAGGAGTTATAAATCCTTTTCTAACTTAAGCTACTTATCTCTTGATCGATTTTCTTGAGAACATCCTTTAAATGTTCTGGATTATCGTTAAAGTGATTACTATCAACATCAATTATTAACAACTTACCTTCACTATACTGACTTACCCAAGCTTCATACCTTTCATTCAATCTATTTAAATAATCTAAACGAATAGACGTTTCGTATTCTCGCCCCCTTTTTTGGATGTTATTTACAAGATTAGGTACACTTGATCGCAAATAGATTAAAAGATCCGGTGCCTTAACTAGGCTATTAGTTAAATCAAAAAGTTCAATATAATTATCAAAATCTCTTTTAGACATCAAGTTCATAGCATGCAAATTAGGAGCAAAAATGTATGCGTCCTCATAAATTGTTCTATCCATAATGACATCTTTTCCGTTTTCACGGAAATGCATGATTTTATTGAATCGATTTTGAAGAAAATAAATTTGAAGGTTAAATGACCACCTTTGCATATCTTCATAAAAATCATTTAAATATGGGTTGTCCTCCGTATCCTCATAATGAGCCTCCCAATCATAATGTTTTGCTAGTAATGAGGTTAACGTAGTTTTCCCCGAACCAATGTTTCCAGCAACAGAAATTTGCATAATCTAATAATTTAATTTTCAGTAAGTGTTCCTCAATTTCACTCTGAAAAAAGTGAAATTCATTTGCTAAGAGCGTAAATATAAAGTTTTTCTTGAGTAAGGAGGTAAAATTGAGACTTGTAAAACGCAAAATCAACTAGATTTTTTTGAGGAAAGCTAAATTTTGATTCTTCTTGAAGTAAAATATCATGAACAACTAAAGAATCATTACGCAAAAACCATATGGTAGATTGATTGTAATAAAAGTTACTTTTCACCTTTAGATTAATTGACTGGACATAACTCCCAAAAAAGTCAAACTCCATTATACCATTTGATGAATCACAAACAAACACTCTATTATCGATTTCTTTAAGTTTAGTTGGCGACCAATTTAAACCAGTTATATTGGTTAAATTTCCAGAGGTTGAAATCATATTCATTTTAGCATCAAATTTTTTCAAGGACTGATCATATTGATCAAATAACCAAAAGTTATTATCCTTACTAATTCCCACAGCATCTACTAAAGGAATATTAACTTCATCTAAATTGAGTTCATCAACAGATGGCGAAAGTGTTTTATCTAAAAATTGAATTGTATTTAAAGATTTATTGAATATTAATATTTTAAGTGCATTTTGAGGTGCAACAAGTTCAACCTCAGCACTTTTTTCATTAAATATGTATAATGTATCAAGACCCGAATTGAATTTAATAAGTTGTTTTTCAGTATTTACCAAATAAACATCACCATGCTCATCTACTTCAACAGAGGTAAATTCTCCAACCATAGTCTTCTTTTGAACCCAACTAGAACCCATAATAGAACCAAGCAATATCAAAAACACAAATCTCATTCTGCAATTTTTAAAATATCCTCAACATATTGTCGACTATTATTCAATCTAGGCACTTTATGCTGGCCGCCCAACTTACCTTTTGACTTTAACCATTTATAAAATGTTTTCTTGGGAACTGAAGTAACAATTGGCATGCCCAAAATAATATCTTTATACCTTTTTGCCTCGTAATCTGAATTTAAATTTTTAAGCGTGTTGTCCATGAATTCAGTGAAAGATCTCAAACTATCAGGTTCTTTTTCGAATTCAATTACCCATTCATGAACTCCACTTTTTTCTTTTTCAAAAAACCTCGGAGCAGCAGTCCATTCATTTATTTCGGCTCCCGTTTTAACACAAGCAATATTGATAGCTTTTATCGCATTATCAATCATAAGTTCTTCCCCAAAAACATTTATAAAATGCTTTGTTCTACCTATTATTTTAAACCTAAATGGGTTAATTGAGGTAAATTCAATGGTATCTCCAATTTGATAACGCCATAAACCTGCATTTGTTGAAATAACTAAAGCATATTTTTCGCCTAATTTAACTTCATTTAAAGGAAACACTTTTGGATCATCATTTTCCCAATCCGATTTTGGTATAAATTCATAAAAAATACCATAATCTAACATTAAAAGAAAATCCGAAACGGATTTTTCAAATTGAATGCCAAAAAATCCCTCACTAGCATTATACGTTTCTAAATAATTTAACCCTGGAGCCATTTCGTCAAAACGAGATTTAAAAGGGTCAAAACTCACAGCTCCATGCATATATAACTCTAAATTGGGCCAAACTTCCTTCAAGGTTGAAGCTTTAGTCTTAACCAAAACACGTTCGAAAAGTATTTGAGTCCATGAAGGGACACCAGTTACCGATGTAATACTTTCCTCTATTACTTGTAAAGCCATCTTTTCGATTTTCTCTTCCCATTCATCCATCAAAACAATGTCATTACCTGGAGCTTGTTGTCTTGTAATCCAAAAAGGCAAGTTTGAAATCAATATTGCCGATAAATCGCCAGTGTAAGCACCCTTAACATTAGGATTCATTTGACTACTCCCACCCATAGTAATCGTTTTTCCAGTAAAAACCTGTGTATCAGGCATCCAATTACAATATATAGAAAGCATATCTTTACCTCCTTTATAGTGACAATCAAATAAAGACTCTTCACTTACAGGTATAAATTTACTTTTGTCCTCGGTTGTACCTGATGATTTCGCAAACCATTTAATATCAGATGGCCAAATAATATTCTTCTCGCCATTCCTTACCCTAAAAATATCTTTCTTTATAGATTCATAGTTTTGTAAAGGCACTCTATTTTTAAACTGTTCATAAGATTCAATTTCACCAAACTTATATCGATGACCCCATTCTGTGTTCTTTGCCTTATCTAACAACCCTATTAAACAATCCTTCTGAACTTCATTTGGAAATTTTAGAAAAAGCTCCATTTGATGAATCCGTTTCTTCATCCTCCATGCTATAAGGGAATTTAAAATTGCCATTCTTTTAGATTAAAAATCTAAAAGTACTATACTTTATTTTAAAAAACCCTAATGGATGGTAATTACAAATGGAAGTCTGGCTTGAGGTTTAGAGAAACTTCGAAAAAATTCTGGATTTTGAATCATATAATTATACTGTGAAAAAGGTCGAGGCAGTCTTAATTGAGATTGTTTTGATAACTGATTTACTAAAGCTTCTAATGGAGTTTTTTCTTTGGGTAAATGCAACAACTTATATTCTTTAGCTTTAGCTAAATTAGCAGCAATATTTATTGACTCTTCCAAACCACCTATTTTGTCTACTAATCCCATCTGAAAAGCCTGACTTCCTGTCCAAACTCTTCCTTCTGCAAGTTCCTCTACATCATTTTTACTTAACAACCTCCCATCCATAACACGTTGAATGAATGTTTGATAAATTGAAGTTATTCCCTGCTGCATTCTATTTTTTTCCTTTTCGGATAATTTTCTGTCAAATGAAGGGAAATCACTCATTTGATTTGTTTTAACCTTTTCAATCTTAACCCCAACTTTATCAGTAAGTTGTGAAACATTAAACAATAAACCAAACACACCAATTGAGCCGGTAATTGTATTTTTCTCAGCAAGAATAGTGTCTCCAGCAGACGCCATGTAATATCCTCCTGATGCAGCATAATTACCCATGCTAACAACAAGTGGCATTTTTAAACTAATTAATTTTAGTTTTCTCCACAATTTTTCTGAGGCCAATGCACTTCCACCGGGAGAATTTATTCTTAAAACAACCGCCTTAACATTATTATCTTTTAAAAGATCGTCAAATATTTTTGAATATTTAACACTTGAAATATCTGAATCTGTATTTGCGTCAACTATTGCCCCTTCAGCATTAACAACAACTATTTTTGATTCTTCGAAAGAAAAGGTTTTGTTTGCATCATTATACAATTCTACGGAAATTAAATTGGCTTTTCCATGAACGACAACATCCAAACAGCTGTAAATTTGATCTTCATACTTCACTCCATCTATTAAACCCAATTCCAATGCTTCATCAGCCATTAAGTATCCTAAATCATTTGCTATACTATTTAATGTATCAACAGTAATACCCCTTTCTTTACTAACATCTTGAAGTATATTACCCCATATATCAGTAAGCATTTCATTGATTTGATGTTCATTTTCTAAACTCATTGAATCCATTATGAAAGGCTCTATTGCACTTTTAAACTTCCCAACCCTTATAGGTTCAGCTTCAACACCTATTTTATCAAGCATTGATTTAAAATACATTAACTGAGCTGCCAATCCTTTCCACTCAATGTTTGACATATTGTTTACAAAAATTGAATCAGCTGATGAAGCCAAATAGTATCCAATTTGAGAAAGCCCATTAGAATGAACAATAACGCTGCGACCTGTTCTTTTAAAACTCTCTAAGTTTCTTTTTAAGCTGGATACATTGGCTAAACTACCCTTGAGTTCTCCAATTTCTAAAAAAATCCCTTTTATAAGAGAGTCTTCTTTTGCTACATTTATAGCATTTTGAATGGAAATTAAACTATTGCTACAATATCCAGAATTAACAAGATTAAACTCGGATGAATTTTGCCTATCAACAAGGCTGTTCGTAAGTTTTATATGTAAAATTGAACTACTTTTAACTTCTACTTCATCAGAGCTTCCTATAAAAACACCAATTGTAATAGATACAATTAGCAATGAGAAAACTACAAGAGCAGTAAGTGTGGAGAGTATGTTTTTTAAAAACTTCATGTTGAGAAAATTTACAAATATACAATAAGAACATTCTATTTATATTGTACTATTACATGAACGGCATTTTTGAAATGTATAAAACAGTATACCTAGGTTTAGGAACAAACTTAGGAAACAAGTTAGAAAATATTAAAAATGCCTTAGACGGTCTTAGAAAAGAATTTGGTAACCCTATACGAGTTTCTTCTATTTACGAATCAGAAGCATGGGGTTTTAAAAGTCCTGACTCTTTTTTAAACCTAGTAGTTGGTTATAACATTATATTAAACCCAAATGAGACACTAGATATTTGTTTATCAGTAGAAAAAAAACTTGGAAGAAAAGAAAAAACAGGAAACGACTACGAATCAAGAATAATAGATATAGATATCTTATTCTTTGGGGATTTAACAATTAACCAGAATAATTTAAAAGTGCCTCATCCATTGATAAAAAAAAGATTGTTTGTGTTGGAGCCTCTTTTAGAAATTTGTTGCGATGAAAATATTTTAAATGAATACGGTTATTTTCTTACCAAATTAAAAAGTTTAGAGAAACTAAAAAAAATAAAATAAACGTAAACTTTTCTGATAATTGGTCGTACAATGACAAAATTATTATTTAAATATTTGTCAAATAACTGTTTAACATTTTGATGAATCACTAAAATCTATTTATAATTGCACAAAATTTAAAAGCGAACTTATACTTATCACGTTATGAAAATTACAAAGTCAATATTTAGTTGCGGTATGGCATTAGCTCTAACTGCTGGTGTTGTTAACGCACAAGACACTTCTGAAGAAAGCGCACAACTTCCAATGTGGATGGAAAATGTTTATCTGGGAGGTTCTATAGGAGCTACTACAGCAATTACTGACGTAAAACAATACGATTTATATCCTGTTCAAAAGTACCGAAACGAAATAGGCTTCGGTGGTGGAGGTTATATCGGATATACTATTAATTCGGCTTTCTCTTTAGAGGGACAGATATACGGCATAGGTATAAATGGTGTAAAACGCCAAAATCTTGAATGGTTTACTGGATCAATTCTTGAACCAAGTTTGAACTTAAAAGTAAACTTTACAAATTTATTCTTTACTGGTTCAAAAGGCCAATCTAAATTATCTCTTCACGGTTATGCTGGTGCAGGTATCGCTATGTTTAGATCAAGATTATTTCGTCTTGGTGAAGGAGATGCTGAATTAGATGCAATGAATAGAGCTCAAGGATATGATCTAAATCAAGAAAAAACAGATAGGACTCAAGAAATTTCAATTCCATTAGGATTTCAAATTGGCTATGAATTAGCACCTCAAATAGGTTTAGTTTTAGATCAAAGAATTGGATTTGTAAACACAGACAAACTAGATGCAACAATAGCGGGGAATCAAGCTGGAGAGTTTTATACCTACACTGCTGTTGGTATTAACTTTAAGTTATCCGACAAAAAATGGGTTAGACCAGAGACTGAAATGAATGATAAGTTAGCTCAAGTTGATTCAATACTCGATGGTTTTAAAGACTCTGATCAAGATGGGGTTATGGACTCCTATGATAAAGACAATAAAACCCCTGCTGGTGCAAAAACTACCGGAGATGGAATGGCTATGGATACAGACGGTGATGGTGTTGCTGATTATGTAGATCAAGAAAGGTTATCCGTATGTACTGAAGTTGATGAAAACGGAGTTGCATTGGATAGTGATGGTGACAACGTTCCAGACTGTAAAGATACTGAACCAAATACTGAAGATGGTGCTCAAGTAGACATAACAGGTAAAACAATTAGTGCCGTTGCGGGATTACCAGCAAGCACTGAATCTGGAGCTGATGTTGGATTGCCATCCATTTATTTCTCTACAGGTTCAACTAAATTAGGATACAGTAATTACCCTGCTTTAACTGAGGTGGCTAAATTCCTAAAAACCAATAAGGATGCTAAACTGACGGTAGTTGGTCATACCGATGCTACAGGCCCTAAAGAGTTCAATAAGAAACTAGGAAAGAAGAGAGCTCAGGCTGCTATTGATCACTTAGTTAAAATATATGGAATTGATTCAAGTAGATTAACAGCTGTATCAGAAGGTTCTAACAACGGGATAGCTCTTAGTGATGCATCAAGAGCAAATAGAAGAGTAGATTTCTTATTCGCTAAATAATAATACGTGGTATATCAAAAAAGCCCTTCGAATATCGAAGGGCTTTTTTTATGCCTTTTTTAAGCTTATCCAAAAGAGTTAAACTTTTTTTAATTTGTTATAACATTCCCAAATAACAATTCCAGCACAAACGGATACATTTAAAGAATGTTTAGTTCCATATTGTGGAATTTCTAAGCATGAATCACTAGAATCAATCGTTAGCTGATCTACTCCTGTAATTTCATTGCCTAAAAAAAGAGCCATTTTATTACACGCAATTTTAGATACTTCATCAATCGGTGTAGAACCTTCCACTTGTTCAATAGAAAAAATACTAAAACCATTGGATTTCAAAGTTGCAATTGCTTGTTGAGATGTTTCAAAATATTCCCAATCTACCGATTCGGTAGCGCCTAATGCAGTTTTTTGAATTTCTCGATGTGGTGGTTTTGCCGTAATTCCAACAAGGTATACCGCCTCTACATTAAAAGCATCGCAAGTTCTGAAAATTGTTCCTACATTATTTAAACTTCGAATATTTTCCATTACCACGATTAAAGGAATTTTATCTTGTTTTTTAAATTCAGGTACAGAAACCCTATTCAACTCCTCCAGTTTTAACTTTCTCATAATTGTGTTTTCAACAACTTGTGGATATCTAAACGATTAGATTTTGATGAACCAAAGGCTCATTTTGTACCTTTATTTAAACACCTGATCTGTGGCTAATACATCATCAAAATCTAAATCCAAAGATACGCCTTTGATGCGTCAATACAACGAAATTAAAACAAAGTACCCTGACACACTACTTTTGTTTCGCGTTGGTGACTTTTACGAAACATTTAATAACGACGCTAGAAAGGCTTCAAAAGTCCTAGGTATTGTACTAACAAAAAGGTCAAATGGTGGTTCTGATGATGCCCTAGCAGGATTTCCACACCATTCCTTAGATACTTATTTACCAAAATTAATAAGAGCTGGTTTAAGAGTTGCGGTATGTGATCAATTGGAAGACCCAAAAGCAACAAAAGGGATTGTGAAAAGAGGAGTGACAGATTTGGTGACTCCCGGTGTTGCTATGCATGATCAAGTTCTTGAAAAAAAAGAAAACAATTATCTAGCGGCAATCCATTTTGAGAGAAAAAGAGCTGGAATTGCATTATTGGATATCTCAACAGGAGAGTTTCTTATTTCCGAAGGAAGTATTGATTACATCAAAAAAATACTTAATAATTTATCTCCAAATGAAATTCTATTTAACAAACAAAAATATAGCTTGTTTACCGAAAATTTTGGGAGTAAATTTTATTGCTACGGTATTGATGAGTGGGTATTTAATTTAGATTTTGGAAAAGACAAAATAAAAAATCAATTTAACACCAATTCTCTAAAAGGTTTTGGAATTGAAAAAATGAATCTAGCTTGCATTGCTTCAGGAGTTGTGCTTCATTATTTACAAGAAACGCTGAATCATGAAACCAATCATATTAAAGGAATATCTCGAATAGACCCAGATATGTATGTTTGGCTGGACGATTTCACCATAAAAAGTTTAGAACTTATTTCATCCAACAACTCAGATGGACGATCTCTTCTTAATGTAATTGATAAATCCATCACGCCAATGGGTGGGCGAATGCTAAGAAAATGGATGATTCTTCCATTAAAAGACATAAAAAATATAATCCAGCGGAATTCAATTGTTGAGGAGTTTTGTAACAATGAGGAACTTTTAATCAATATTCGAGAGCGATTGCATGAATTTGGTGATATTGAAAGAATACTATCAAAAATATCTGTAGGAAGAGTATCTCCTAGGGAACTTATAGTTTTGAAAGATTCAATTAATGCAACAAATAAAATTGTTGGACTTATTGAATCGATTAAAAGCACTAAAAATATTGTTGAATCTATTTCAAAACTTCCAGAGGTAACTCGTAAAATTGAAAAAGAAATATATCCTGATGCCCCTAATACAATCGGAAAAGGGAGATTAATTGCAGATGGAGTAGATAAAAAGTTAGATGAATATCGAGAAATTGCACAGAATAGTAAAAACATCCTTCTAAACCTGCAACAATCAGAAATTAAACGAACAGGAATATCTTCTCTTAAAATTGCATTTAATAATGTTTTCGGATATTATTTAGAAGTTAGAAATACACACAAAGACAAAGTTCCCAGTGAATGGACTAGAAAACAAACTTTAGTAAATGCAGAACGATATATAACTCAAGAACTAAAGAATCTAGAAATAAAAATTTTATCTGCAGAAGAACAAATAAACCTACTAGAAGCCAAAGTATTTAAGGGAATAATAGAATACATCAATAAATTCATAAATCAATTACAAAGTAATGCAAAAAACATTGCAGAATTAGACTGTTTATTAGGGTTCTCAAAAATTGCAATAGATTATAATTACTGTAAACCTAGCCTTGATGAGTCATTGGCTATTGATATTAAAGAAGGACGACATCCTGTTATTGAAAGAAATCTGCCCTTAGGCGAAGAATATGTAAGTAATAATGTTTATTTGGACAATTCTACCCAACAAATCATAATGGTTACAGGACCAAACATGTCTGGTAAATCAGCACTTTTAAGACAAACTGCTCTTATAACTTTAATGGCACAAATGGGAAGCTTTGTACCCGCCAAAAGTGCTACTATAGGTTATGTTGATAGAATTTTCACCCGAGTTGGTGCTTCTGATAATATTTCAACTGGGGAGTCTACCTTCATGGTTGAAATGAATGAAACATCAAACATTCTCAATAACCTATCGGAAAGAAGTCTAATTCTACTCGATGAAATAGGAAGAGGTACTAGCACCTATGATGGCGTTTCTATAGCTTGGGCAATTAGTGAGTATATTCATCAATACCCCTTGTTTAAAGTTAAAACACTTTTTGCAACGCATTATCATGAATTAAATGAAATGACAACCCAATTTCCGCGTATAAAAAACTTTAATGTTTCTGTTAAAGAACTTGATAACAAGATTTTATTTATGCGAAAATTGGTAGAAGGTGGCAGTGAGCATTCCTTTGGAATTCATGTTGCTAAACTTGCTGGCATGCCTAAACTAGTCATAAATCGAGCTAATGAGGTTTTAACGCTTCTTGAGACAAAGAAAAATACCAAAAATAAAAATCATACGGATTCAGAAAATAGTAAACAAGAAACCCATAATGATAAAGGCGTGCAACTGAGCTTTTTTAAATTGGATGATCCTATATTAGAACAAATTAGAGAAGAAATAAAAGATTTAGATGTTGACAAACTAACACCACTTGAAGCGTTAATTAAGTTGAACGACATCAAAAAATATGTAGGTGGTTAATCAATAAAAACAACTATTACTTAACAACGAACTTACGAGATAATTCTCCAATTTTTATTGAATAAATACCAGGTTTAAGATGCTTGGTATTATACTGGTAAATGTTTTCGCCAGATTTATTTAGACCTAAATTATCACTAAAAACCTGCTTGCCCATAATATCAAAAATATACATCTTGATATTGTCAGACTGATTGACTGAAAAACGAACATTTAAAAAGTCATCAACAGGATTTGGAAATAATGTTAGTTCGAAGGTATCTCCAACCTTATTTTGAGAAAGTGCATTAGAAGTTAACTTATAACTTATAATTAGATGTTCGAGTCGCCATTCTGGCACAGGAACTATACCAGGAAGCAAATAATATGCTTCCATATTCATATTATAACGGACATACTTAGTTAAAGTATAACTACAAAATCCAGCCGTTAGAGGCCAAATTTGTCTTGGAACTTCATTCGGCCTTTGCTCACGAGTTAATAGGAAAAATTCATTGAAATTATCAATAGTATCATTTAAACTCCATTCATAACCAGGTTGGAATCTGATATAAACACCATATCGCTCCTTTGCGAAAACACTATCATTAACATCAATTCTCCTAGAATTAATAGAAAAATTTTCCACGAATGAACTATCGGCAGTAGATAATAGAATTGTATCGGTTCGAAATACTTGTCCATCATCTAGCTTATTAGTGTTGCGATTGGTATGATACAAACTTTGATGCATAAACTCACCAAAATCTACTTTATCATTATCATTTAAATCATAATAGCTTAACATACTA
Organism: Flavobacteriales bacterium; assembly: GCA_045561495.1. GTDB lineage: Bacteria > Bacteroidota > Bacteroidia > Flavobacteriales_C. The sequence continues at coordinate 14,724 of JBJKXR010000045.1, forward strand.
TCTGGGCGACTTTTGATATAGTCAACAAATACGGTATCTACTATAGAGTCATGTGTATTTCTTGTATATACAAAAGGTATTTCTATTGAATCGATTAATACATCGGTCCATTGATCGGCCCATTGCCTAGGTGTTCTTGAAGGGTTGATAATGTCTGCCATTCCATGTACAAAAGCATGGTACGGCTCTCCTGTTAATTGATCTACACCTGAAATAATTGTAGAATCGGGGAAAATGCTAACCATGAGCGCTTTTTGTCCCCAAGGATCACTTGATAAGGGCGGTATTTCACCAAGATTTATTAAATCGATAACTGTTGTAAACCAAGTTTCTCCATACTCTTTAAATTGCATTTTTTCTGCAGGGATGGGTACAAACCTGTCTTCAATACGGTCGCTAGCATCATATTGTATTGAAAGTCGTTCCTGTGCATTCAAACCAAATATGAGCAAAAGATAAAATGCCAATAATGGAATTTTCATAAAACTAGTTTGTTTGCTTAAGGTAATCATTTAAAAATCGGTTGTCAATGACAAATACAAAAGACGTCTTTGTACTATACCATCTTCAACTCCCCAGGCCCAATCTGCACGAATAAAATATCCAATAATTGTAGTGCGCAAGCCAAATCCATACCCCCCAATTATTGGTTCTTTATTTGTTTTCAAAAACACTTCTCCTGTTCTAGCTTCTCCTCCTATTGGAATCGTTTGTTGATTTAAAGAATTCGACTCCATAAATGGGTTCTTACCTGACCATGCAGTTCCTAAATCTCCAAACCCAATAATTTGAAAATTATTTAAAAAATCTGAGGTAAAAGGACGAGCAAACAAGAATTTAATAATAGGACATCTGATTTCAGAATTTAAAACAACAAAAGAACTTCCATTTCTAGAATTTTGTATGAAACCTCTCATGTTCGTTGCCAATGTTTGAAAACTATACACACTACTATTTGATAATTTACCAGGTGTAAGATTCGAATTAAACCGTGGAACTGACCATGAATCAATTCCTCCCATATAAAACATTAATCTATTTGGGCCTAATGAAGAACCGCCTGCAATCCGATTTGCCCATATCAAACTCTTATATAATTTTTTATAATACCTAACATCTGAACCAAAAGTAAACATCCGGTTGTTTAATTGGGGCGCCTCTTGGTATAACTCAGTAAAAATCTTAAACCGCAAACCACTGTATAAATTAATACCTAGAGACCTTGTATTATCAAAAGTATAATCCATTCTTACATTTGGCCAAAATTGATGAGCTAAAGGAGTTTCCAATAATCCAATATCTTTACTTAAAGGAACAAATTGATCATATCGTAACGAAAATGTTGTTGAAAATCGGTCCACAATAGAGAAAGGATAAGAAATTCTATAAATCCCTTCATAGGTTATATTTTTATGATACGAGGTAGTCTCCTCTAAATCTATATGAGTTCCTCGATACAGTAAATACTGCTTATCTAACCTTTTTTTACGATCGGAATAACTTAGAAAAAATTCATTACTAAAAAAATTAGAAATTCTAAACCCACCTATTAGCAAATGATCTTCTAATAAATCTACCATAGAATACTTCATAAAACCATTCATACCTGGCATTGGGTAAGAAGTTCCACCGGAATACCTCTGATATTGAGGATTTAAAAAACGATTATCAATATCCAGCGAAATTTCAGCAGTTCTGAAAACGAGTTCATAATTGCGTTGTTTTACTTTTGTAGCTAAAGAATCAGAAGTTGGAAAACCATTTATGGCAAAAGGTTTAAAGGCTGTATTTGAGTTTGGCTTAATTATTTTTACTACCGAATCAATATGCTCCTTATCCACTTCATCCCTAAACACATAATAGTCCGTATACAAAAAATCATCATCCAATTTCATTTTTTGTATAATACTATCTACTGTTAATACTTTAATAATTTGATCTTCTTTATTAACCTCATTCACTACAGGGATTTTTGAAATAAACTTCACAAAATCAGTTGGTGTTAAGTATTTTGTTTCAAATTCTAAATCCGAAATACTCATAACATTTTTTTTAGAGGGTTTGAAGATTCTAGTAATCTGATTTCCATTAGTAGAATGGTATAAAATGTTGGATTTATAATTCGTTAAAGGACGCTTTTTGGTATAAAATCGATAATGGACAGTTGTGTCAATGAAGGCGACTGCACTATCTATTTTTGCCTCCCATTGATTTATAATCCCATTCTCATCACTGAGATATTGTATGGTATTCCAACCTATTGATATGGGTTTTTCCTCATTAAAATTTGGAGTATTCGTTAATCGAAACAATACTTGAGGGGTAAATTTAAAATTTGTTTTTTTTGAATAATTGTATGAAAAAATATCTGATGAATGCTTGTACACCAAATTTTTACTGTCTTTTAAAAGCATTGAGTCATTTTGACGATTACTTGAAAAAACAATTAATTGGTCATTATTTAAAAATACTGGAGCACGATTATCATAAAAGTCATCAGTAATTTGCTCTTTTGCGCGACTCATTACATCTAAAACAAAAATGTCTGTTTTTCCATCAACTACGCACGAAAGAACAATCTTTCTTCCCGATTCAGAATAATTTGCTTCTAAAATCTTTTCTATTTGAAATAATTTTGTTTTTATTTTTTCTTTCGTTCTTACATTGTATGATAACCAATTCATCTCTCCTTTAAATTCATAAAAAACGCTCAACACGTCCCCTTTTGAGTGCCAAGCCAAAACAGGAAAAGAATAATCAGGTAGTATATCAATTTTTTGTCCTAAACGTAAAATACATTTTTTGCTATTGCTAATAGTATTGCATACATATACCCTCTGCTGACTTAAATTATTAGTAGTGTATGCGACAAAACCTCCGTTTTTGTTTACTACGAGCCTTTGATAGACTATCCCTTTTCTTAATTTTCGTTTTCCAATATTATTGGTATCCACAGGCAACTTAGTTCTATTGTCATTGATAAAGCGAGATTTAAAAAATGTGCTCCAGTCTGATATCAAATTTTCAGAACTTGTACCCAAAATAAAAAGAATACCATCTGAAAAATCACGGTGAATCTTGGACATATAAAAAACATTAACAACTGCCTCTTCACCGTATTTATCCGCTATAAAATACCAAATAGATTGTCCCGCTAGCAAAGCCTTTTCTCCCCTTAGCCAATTGAAGTTTTCAAAATCTCCTGCATTAAACATCGACTTTACTTTACCCTCTATTTTAACACTCCATTTGTCTGATAAATAAGCAATTAATCCTTCGTAATACCAATCCGGAAAATTGATAAGCGCCTCATTTTTTATTTCATCAGAAAAACCGTCGCCATAGGTGATTTCATCAATTAACATTCTTGCTACTCCACTTCTTATTTGTCGATCAAAATTCTCATGATTACCATCAAAAAACAGAAATACTTTATTCCCAACTATACGCGCAAACCCACCAGGATTGAGCGTTTCATCAGGGTAATTACCAATATTACTTTCGCGCGACTGATTTTGCGTATTGTAAATAATGAATTGAATCTTTTCTTGCAATTTGTACTCAAATTGAAGCTCTAATTCTTTAAGTTGTAAATGAGCTGATCGAGCAACATAGTCTGCTAAATTTTTACCCTGCTCAAAAAAATATATATTGAATTTTTGATATTTATAGTGGCTCCAAAAATAATCTGAATATTGAATCCTGTTTTTTCCAAATTCCATATTCGTTCCATTATAGAATTGGGCTGAAACAGAAATAGATGAAAAAAAACAAACAAAAATTATATAAATGAGTATCCGATGCATTTGGATTCTAATGTAATAAATAAGATTTATAATTGTTATTACCGTATAGGCTAATTAAGCATTAACTTTGCAGTATGATTACTATTAAAAAGTTCACATTCAATCCTTTTCAAGAAAACACGTATATCCTTTTCGACGAAACTAAAGAATGTGTAGTAATTGATCCTGGTTGTTACGATAAAAATGAAAAAACAAATCTTATAAATTTTATAGAAGAAAAAGAACTTACCCCTGTTCAACTCTTAAACACCCATTGTCATATTGACCATGTTTTAGGAAATTATATTATTTCTAGTAACTATGAACTAAAATTAGCTGCGCATAAACTTGAAGTCCCTGTATTAGAAGGAAGTGCTTATTGGGGTTCTCAATATGGAATTAATGGAGATTTATCACCTCAAATAGAAATCTATCTTAGTGAGGGAGATTACATAGAATTTGGAAATTCAAAACTCGAAGTAATTTTTGTTCCCGGACACTCACCAGGTCATATAGCATTCGTAAATCATGATGAAAAATTCATAATCAATGGTGATGTTTTGTTTCAAGGAAGTTTTGGCAGATATGATTTACCTGGTGGTGATTTAAAAACACTTGCTCAGAGTATTCAAAAAAAACTGTTTGTTTTACCAAATGATTATAAAGTATACGCAGGGCATATGGGAGAAACAACTATAGGCGAAGAAAAATACACAAATCCCATATTGCAGTTCCCCTTATGAAAAATATAACCGGAATGAACCAAAACAAATCAAACGAATTATACCAAAAATCCTCTCAATATTTTCCTGGAGGAGTTAACTCACCCGTAAGGGCATTCAAAAGCGTTGATGGAACGCCTTTATTCATTAAAAAAGGAAAAGGAGCCTATATTACTGATGTTGACGGCAATAAATTTATTGATTTCTGCGCTTCATGGGGGCCTTTAATTCTTGGTCACAATCATCCCAAAATCAGAAAATCAGTGGTAAAAGCTTCCAAAAACGGTTTGTCCTTTGGCGCCCCTACAGTTCAAGAAAATGAACTAGCTGAGCTCATAATAAACAACAATAAATACATCGAAAAAATTCGATTTGTAAGTTCAGGTACAGAAGCAGTAATGAGCGCTGTCAGACTTGCTAGAGGGTATACTAAAAGAGAAAAAATTATAAAATTTGAAGGATGTTATCATGGACATGTTGACCATTTATTAGTGAAAGCGGGGAGTGGATTAGTTACTTTTGGGTCATCTTCCTCAGCAGGTATTCCTGAGGCTTTTGTAAAAGAAACATTAGTTCTACCCTTAAATAATCAAAATGCTGTAGAGCAAGCATTCAAGGAATATAAAGATGAAATCGCTTGTATAATTGTTGAACCGATACCTGCTAATAATGGTTTATTGCTACAACAAAAAGAATACCTTCAATTCTTAAAAGATACCGCGAATAAACATGGTGCATTAATCATTTTCGATGAAGTAATTTCTGGATTTAGAGTCGCATTTGATGGAGCTGCTGGTTACTATGGCATTCAACCTGACATTATAACTTATGGAAAAATAATGGGCGGAGGAATGCCCGTTGGTTGTTACGCTAGTTCTGCAAAAATAATGAGTTCAATTGCTCCTGATGGAGATGTATATCAAGCAGGAACATTAAGTGGTAATCCAGTAGCAATGAGTGCAGGAAAAGCAGCACTTAGTATTTTATCTCAACCTGGTTTTTACAAAAATCAAGAAGAAAGAACACTTAACTTCGTAAATAAACTTAGATTACATATTAACGAAAAAAAATACAACATTCACATTGCCACAGTTGGATCTATTTTTTGGATGGTTTACGGAAATAAAGAAACGATGATTCAATCCCCCAATCAAATACATAAAGATGCCGGAAAATACTTCAAAGCAATATTTAGAAAATTATTGAATAAAGGAGTGTATTTAGGGCCATCTGGATATGAAGTAGGTTTTATAAGTTCAGCACATTCAACTAAAGTACTTGACAAAGCTGCCAATAAAATCATATCGGCTCTGGATGAAGTGCATAAAGAAATTGGTTTAATTTAAACCCTTTTACTTAAACACTAATTTATTTCGTAACAATAATCTTTTGCATATACTGTACCTTATCATTGGTTACTTTAAGGGTATATATACCTGAATCATATTCTTTGAAACTTTGTATTATAGTTCCTCCTCCTGATCTTTTTATTGAATATAGTAAAGCTCCAACATTATCAAATACTTCGATACGGTAATCATTAGAAACAGATCCAGTTGGTAAACTGTAGGTTACATTGTCTGAAGTAGGATTAGGGAATACAATTAAGTCTTTAACCATATAATTATCCCTATCATCAATACTATTAACATTCGTTCCATCTTCACCCCCATTAAATTCTACGGTGTCTCCTTGAGCAGTGACTCCACCTTCAGTGGTTAATATCGCTCCAGTATTTGATGAATTGGCTTTAGCAGTTACATAAATTTTAACCAATTCTCCATTTCCAGTAAATTCTTGATGATCATTTCTTGTCTCAGCAATATAAATCTGCCCAAGATTTTCATCATAGAACCCAAAGGTAATTAAATCATCATCTTCGGTTCCCAACCAAGAATCAGAAAAATCAAAGACTAAAGTCCCATAGTCGAATACAACTGGATCTAAATCAATTTCAAAACCTAATCCATACATGGAAACATCAATAGTATCTGGAATAGAAACCGTTAAAACAGCAGTTTCTCCAACATCAATATCATC
>JBJKXR010000046.1:0-20905 GCA_045561495.1 Flavobacteriales bacterium
ATTCTGAAGCAATAAAAGCACTTACTATCGAACTAAAATCTGATTTTAAACAAATAGATGTAGTCATCAACAATGTTGGAGCATTTGAAATGGGAACCCTTGAAGAGACCGACATTGAGCAAGTAAACAGAATGTTAGCTATTAATTTCAAAGCTGCTTTTTCTATAACTCAAAGCTTTTTAACGGTGTTTAAATCTCAAAAACACGGAAACATAATTAACATCGGTTCTATTGTAACTGAGCAACCAAGAAAAGACATTTCCGCCTACACAATTTCAAAATTTGCGCTACAAGGATATACAAAAGTACTTACGGATGAACTTAAAGATTTTGGAATCAAAGTAACTGAGATAATCCCAGGCTCAATCAATACATCTTCATGGGATGGAATTGAAGCTCCGAAAGAAGAATTTGTCCAAACTAAAGATATCGTAGATGCTATTGAAATGATACTTAAATCATCCACAGGAGCAAATTTTGAGCAAATCATCGTTCGCCCAACAAATAGAAATTATTAAAAATGAGCAAAGGAAAGTTGGAGAAATTCGCAATGATAAAAGCATATAAAAATTGCGTAGAGCCTTCTATGGAAGAGGTGATGAATACTGGAATTGAACTAAAAGGAAAGTGGAATAGTACGTTCTTTAAAAACAACAACCCCATAACTGTTGAATTGGCTTGCGGTGGTGGAGAATATACGGTGGGAATGGCCGAAATGTATCCCGACAGAAATTTTATTGGAGTTGATATCAAAGGCAATCGAATATGGAAAGGCGCCACAAAAGCGATTGAGAAAAAATTAAATAATGTCGGTTTCTTGAGGACGAGAATTGATTTCATTGCCAATTGTTTTGCAAAAAATGAAGTAGATGAAATATGGATTACTTTTCCCGATCCACAAATGAACAAAAACAGACGTCGAAAACGTTTAACAAATAAACTCTTTCTATCCAGGTATCAACAATTTTTGAAACCCGATGGGAAAATGAGACTTAAATCCGACAGCACCTTCTTTTATGAATTTACTAAAGAAATAATCGTTGAAAAAAATCTTGAAATTCTTTTTCATTGCGATGACATTTACAACAAATACATTCCTCAAAATCCAAATTCTCAACTAACAAAAGAATTATCGCTTAAAACATTCTATGAAAATATGTGGTTAGAAAATGGAAAAACAATTAAATATATTGAGTATAGCCTAGCCAACTTAAAAATTGAAAAAGATGAAAGATTGTTTTAAAATCCTTTAATCAGATTAACTAAATGAAAAATCAGTTTTACTAAATGATAGCATGTATACAATAAGTCATTGTTTGCAAGGTTAAGAATATTGTTGAGTTTTATTTGAAACCATGCTAAAATTCAAAAACAATGAGAAGTATATTGATTCTTCTACTCTTTATAACCTATACCTCCAAAGCGCAAAGAGTAACTTATAGCTTAGTGGCCTTATGCGATAATGCTTCCCAGGGAATTGTTCCAGTTCCGGCTTCAATAGGAGACGGCGACAATCCCAAAACTAATCTTTATTGGGGATGTGGATACGGTTTAAAAACCTTCTTCAAAAAAAGTGCTGATTGGAAATTAATTTCTACAACTAAGGTAGACTCTATAATCCTTGAAAGACTATTGTTCTTCAACAAAACGCAAAATGTTTATCACATTGCTGAAGCTTATCGAGGAAAAGAAATAAAACAATGCAATATTAATTTCTTTAAAGCCGCTGCTGGAAAAATTAATACACCTATAAAAGTTAATGATTCTTTATCTATTAATACTAACCAAGCTACTCTTATAAATTATATTGGCCACAATGGTTTAATGGATTTTACACTAAATTCTTATCCTTCTCGAGCTAATGATGTTCATAGGGAAATTTCTGTTTTAGCCTGTATGGCAAACAAATATTACAACAAGGGAATTAAAATAACGAATGCAAAGCCCTATGTATGGACTACTCACTATATGGCTCCAGAAGCATATACTTTGCATGCAATTATTAATAGCTGGATGAAAAACGAAGATGGATCTAAGGCTGATGAAGCAGCTGCTCAGGCGTACAACAAATATCAAAAATGCGGTATAAATGGTGCAAGGAACCTTTTCAAAACTGGATTTTAAAAAAATTCAAATGTTAACCAATCTACTCGAAAAGATTAAAAAAATCCTTTGGAAATAATTAAATTAAAATAGTTGGAGTTATTAAATCAAGTACATTTGCGACTTCAAACAACTATTCAATGGGTACCATTTCTGCTATAATTGTTGAAGATGAAATTCCGGTAGCGAAATCATTAGAAACATTATTGAATCTAAATGATAATGTAACAATAGCAGGAATGGCTCACAATATAAGTGATGCAAAAAAGTTAATTGTTTCAAAACAACCCAATTTGGTTTTTTGTGATATTCAATTGGGGAAATCAGAAACAGGTTTTGACTTAATTGAGCAATTTTCAGAAGCTGCCTTTAAACTAATTTTTGTTACTGCTTTTAATGAATATGCGATTAAAGCTTTTAAATATAATGCTATTGATTATTTACTAAAGCCGGTTGATCCTGAAGAGCTAGAAGAGGCAATAAAAAGAGCTACAAAACAAATAAAATATGAAGAGCCTCCAAAAGAAATCGAATATCTATTAAAAATGATTCATAGCCCAAATGATAAACCCAAGAAAATTCTATTTAAAACGTCAGAACAAATTAAAGCGGTTAATATTGATACAATTATTCGTTTGGAAAGTGAAAGTAATTATACCAGTGTTTTCTTAAAAGATGGTAAAAGACTACTTGTTTCAAAGTCTTTAAAAGAATACAGTGATATTTTAGAAGAGCGAAATTTTTTTAGATCTCACCAATCCCACCTCATTAATCTTGAATTCTTTGATGTATATGAAAAACAAGACGGTGGTTATATCAGATTAAAAGATGGCACAACAATACCCGTTTCTAAAAGAAAAAAAAGCCTTCTTTTTGAACTCCTAGAAAGGATATAACTACTAAAACTCACCTACCTGATTTTGAATCAAATAATTTCTTATTTCTTGTTCATTTTTGAAATTACCAATAGCCACCATTAACTTGGTTATTGCTGCCTCTTTGGTCATTTTTTGACCTGAAATAACATTCAAATCATTCAGTATTGAACCTGCCTCATATTTTCCAATTTCGACCCCGCCCCTATAACACTCCGAGACGGCAATAATTGGAATGTTTTTATCTTGAAGCGCAGCTGTAAGCAAATCTTCCTGAATTAAGGGAACTGTTCCTGAACCAAATACCGATAAAACAATTCCTTGAATCGGATTTTCGTTAATTACTTTAGCTTGAATTTCCTTATTGATGGAAGGTAAAAGATTTATATACAGTATTTCAGCGTTTATGCTAAAAAAGAAAATTCTATCCAATTCACCTGTATCAAAAGCCCCTTTATTGTATTTTATTGCTTTTTCCTTTGTTGCTAAAGGTTCATGATTAGGAGAGCTAAATCCAGAGAAGCTTTTACTATCAGATTTAGTAACACACGCCCCTTTAAACAAAGTTTTATGAAACCATAACGCGACTTCTTTTACAACGCCTTGACCGGCTATTTCTATGGCATTTATAAAATTATCAACTCCATCAGATTTTTCTTCATAAATTGGAACTTGAGCACCTGTTAATATTACAGGCTTACTAAGCCCTCTCAATAAAAAACTTAACGCAGAAGAAGTGTATGCCATGGTATCCGTTCCATGCAGAATGACAAACCCATCCACCAAATCATAATTTTTAGAAATAATTTTAGAAATAGTTACCCATTGTTTTGGACCTATCAAAGCCGAATCCATTGGTTTTTCAAACGATTCTATAACTATATCCACTCCAAGAGTATAAATTTGAGGGACATAGCCCAAAAGTCCATCTACTGAAAACGGAACATACATTCCTAATTCAGATTTAATCATACCGATAGTTCCACCAGTATAAATAACAAGAATTTTGGGTTTTGATTTCATGGCAATGGTACGTTGGAATTCATTTTTTGTTATTTTCTAACAACTCGTTAACTAAACTTGTTAATCCCTCTCCGGCATTAGTTTGTATAATTTGAACCCCTTTTAAAAAGCCTGTATCGACATCACTTGGATCAACTAAATAAATCGGAATGTTTTGTCTCGCTTCATGAATTAAACCTGCTGCTGGATATACATTTAAGGAAGTTCCAACAACAATTAAACAATCTGCTTTACTCACCATATCGGCAGCAGGTAAAATATTAGGTACTTCCTCACCAAACCAAACAATATGAGGACGCAACTGGCCTCCTTTTTCACAAGTATCTCCCACTTTCAATTCCCAATCTTCCATAGTATACAAAAGACTAGAGTCTAGAGTTGATTGAACTTTTTTTAACTCGCCATGAAGATGCAAAACATTTGACGAACCTGCCCGCTCATGAAGATCATCTACATTTTGAGTAATAATTTGAACATCAAATTTTTCCTCTAATTTGACTAAAGCTCTATGACCATCATTCGGCTCAACCTCAAAAAGCTGTTTTCTCCTCATATTGTAAAACTTCACAACCAACTCTCTGTTCATCTCCCAAGCTTCTGGAGTTGCCACATCTTCTATTTTATGATTTTCCCATAAACCATTATTATCTCTGAAGGTTGAAATACCACTTTCTGCACTTATTCCAGCTCCTGATAAAACGACTATTTTTTGCATGATGACAAAATACCAAAAAAGGTTATACTATTCCCTGTTAGAATAAATGATTTTACTCATATATTCCTTATTTTAGTGTGCTTTATTCTTCGTAAAAAGAATACTATTTAAAACTAAAAAATGGCTAAACTAAGAAAAAAGGAAGCGCTCGATTATCACTCAAATGGAAAACCAGGTAAAATTGAAGTTGTTCCAACCAAGCCCTACAGCACTCAAAGAGACTTGTCATTAGCATATTCTCCAGGTGTTGCTGAACCTTGTATAGCAATATCTAAAAATAAAAATGATGTTTATAAGTATACCGCAAAAGCAAATTTAGTTGCTGTTATTTCCAATGGAACAGCAGTTTTAGGATTAGGCGACATTGGGCCTGAAGCCTCTAAACCTGTAATGGAAGGCAAAGGTTTGCTTTTTAAAATATTCGCTGATTTGGATTGTTTTGATATTGAAGTAGACACAACAGATGTTGAACGATTCATTGATACTGTAAAAGCAATATCACCAACTTTTGGAGGCATTAATCTGGAAGACATAAAAGCGCCCGAATGTTTCGAGATAGAACGTCGTTTAAAAGATGAATTGGATATTCCAATCATGCACGATGATCAACACGGAACAGCGATTATTACAACGGCTGGCCTATTAAATGCTTTAAGTCTTGTTGGAAAAGATATCGAAAATGTCAAAATTATTGTAAATGGAGCAGGCGCTTCAGCAGTAAGTTGCGCAAAATTATACATATCTCTCGGTGCAAAAAAAGAAAATATATTGATGTTAGACTCTAAGGGAGTTATTAAACCATCAAGAGGAAATTTAACTGAACAAAAAGCGTATTTCGCCAACGAAGTTAATGCCTCAACTTTAGAAGAAGCGATAAAAGATGCTGATGTTTTTTTAGGACTTTCAAGAGGAAATATTCTTTCAGCAGAAATGGTGAAAACTATGGCTTCCAAACCAATTGTTTTTGCATGTGCCAATCCAGACCCTGAAATATCCTATGATTTAGCCATTAATTCCCGAGAAGATATCATTTTAGCAACTGGTCGTTCGGATCATCCGAATCAAGTGAATAATGTTATTGGTTTTCCTTTTATTTTCAGAGGTGCCATGGATGTTAATGCAACCACCATTAATGAAGAGATGAAAATAGCTGCAGTCAAAGCTATAGCTGATTTAGCTAAAGAACCCGTTCCTGAAGAAGTTAGCAAAGCCTACAATCTAAAAAATCTAGTCTTTGGAAAAGAATACATCATTCCGAAACCAACTGATCCAAGGTTAATTTCAATTGTTGCCCCAGCCGTTGCAAAAGCTGCTATGGAATCCGGTGTAGCCCAAAGTGAAATAAAAAATTGGGATTTATACAAACAAGACTTGATTAGTAGAATGGGGTATGACAGTACCGTCATGCAACAAGTAAGTTTTAGGGCAAAACAAAACCCTAAAAAAGTTGTTTTTGCTGAAGCCGATAATTACAAAGTTTTAAAAGCTGCACAAACCGTTTTCGATGAAGGTATTTGTGAACCTATTTTGTTGGGGAATACAGAAAATATAACGGATTTGATTCAAGAATATCAATTGGATTTAGAAGGTGTAAAAATCATTGATACAAGATCTGATGAGGCCAAAGCTAAAATAAAAGAATACGCAGAGTTGTTATACCAAAAAAGGAATAGAAGAGGGGTAACCAGATATGAAGCTAGTAAAATAATGCGCAGTAGGAATTACTTTGGCAGCATGATGGTTGAAAATGGAGAGGCTGATGCATTAATTACTGGAGTAACTAGAAAATATAAAGATTCAATACGCCCCTCACTCCAAACAATTGGTGTTGATAGTGCAATTGGTAAGCTAGCAGGTATGTATTTAGTTTTAACTAAAAATTACGGGCCATATTTCTTTGCCGATACAACTATAAATCAAAATCCTACGGCTAAAGATCTAGCGGATATAGCGTTGCTTACTCATAAAGCCGTAAAAGAATTTAATATTGAACCTAGAATTGCTATGTTGAGCTATTCCAACTTTGGTTCGGTTGAAGGCAAGGGTCCGGATCGAGTGAGAGAAGCTGTTAAATTATTACACGATGAATATCCAGAAATAATAGTTGACGGAGATATTCAAGCAAATTTTGCCGTAAATCCAGACTTATTAAATGAACAATTCCCTTTTTCCAAATTAGAAGGAAAAAGAGCCAATACATTGGTATTTCCTAATTTATCATCAGGAAACATATCCTATAAGTTATTACAACATATGGGAGACTTAGAGGTCATTGGCCCCGTACTCTTAGGTATGAATAAATCCGTTCACATTATGCAATTAGGAGCAAGTGTGCGAGAAATTGTAAACATGACTACACTTGCTGTAGTGGATGCTCAAGTAAAACAGATAAAAAAATAATGATTCATCATATAAAAGGTAGGTTAGTCGAAAAATCACCTACACATGCTATTGTAGAAACAAGCGGTGTAGGCTATTTTTTAAATATTTCTTTGATTACTTTTTCCAAATTGGGAGATGACGAAAACTGTAAACTATATACGCACTTGTCCATAAAGGAAGATGCACACACATTGTATGGTTTTTCTGAAAAAAGTGAACGTGAAATTTTTCGTCAATTAATCTCGGTAAATGGCGTAGGGGCAAGTACTGCTAGAATTATGCTTTCAAGCATGACTGCCGAAGAAATTACAACGGCTATTATCACCAGCGATGTAAATGCTTTAAAAAGCATTAAAGGAATTGGTGCAAAATCAGCCCAAAGAATAATTCTTGATTTAAAAGACAAACTTGGGAGAATTGATGGCATAGAACAAAATATTTTAACATTCGCTAACAATACAAATCGAGATGAAGCGTTATCAGCATTATTGGCACTTGGTTTCATCAAAAATTCGGTGGAAAAAGTTTTAAATAAGGTACTAAAGGCTCAACCAGACTTAGATGTGGAACATCTAATTAAAGAAGCGTTGAAAAATCTTTAGATTGAAGTTTTATAAAAACATAACATACTATATACTCTCATTCGTTTTCATGATTTGCTGGATGAATTCCTCAGCGCAATCAGAATCGGAAGACTCCTTAAGCGTCCCCTTCAACTTATACGATGAAGATGAAAAGCCTTTTGACTTAAAAGATCCGAGCAATGTAGAATATGAGGTCGTATATGACCCTATCACAAATACATATAAAGTCCAGGAAAAAGTAGGGGCTCAAGAATATCGACCTGGTGACGAGCAAAATTTTGATGATTTTTGGAAAAATCGATATAAGGATGCTGAAAAAGATTATTGGAAGCAAAAACAACAAGAAAATGCAGGAGCTTCCTCTAGCAATGATGTTATTGGAGGAATTATCCCAGGAGGAGGGGCAATTACCTCTATTTTCGGAAACGATAAAATTGAGATTAAGCCACAAGGTTCAGCCGAATTAATTTTTGGAGTTACCTCTACAAAAACCGAAAACCCAGTTATTCGAGTCGAAAGTCAGCGGGTAACAAGTTTTGACTTTGATGAAAAAATACAGCTAAATGTTACTGGTAAAATTGGAGATAAACTTGAGTTAGGAACTAGCTATAACACCGAAGCTTCATTTGACTTTGAAAACCAAATGAAACTACAATATCAAGGAAAGGAAGATGAAATTTTAAAAAACATTGAATTGGGTAATGTCACCATGCCACTTAATTCAACCCTAATTCAAGGAAGCCAAAGTTTATTTGGTATTAAAACAGAAATGCAGTTTGGAAAACTAAGTGTTCAAACCGTTTTATCTCAGCAGAAGTCAGAATCAAAAACCATTGAATTGAGTGGTGGTGTTCAAACAAAAGAAGTATACATTCAAGCCGATGATTATGAAGACAACCGACACTTCTTTTTAGCACAGTATTTTGCTGACAACTATAATCAGGGTTTATCCAACCCGCCAATTGTAAACTCTGCTATAAGCATAACAAAAATTGAAGTTTGGGTAACCAATGTTGGAATTAGCGCTAATGCAGGTGCTAGAAACGTAATTGGTTTTATGGATTTGGCCGAAAACAATCCGTATGATAACACTTTAATAGGTACTCAAGTTTTTCCAGACAATTCTAGCAATAACTTCTACGATAAAATTAATGGTAATCCAAATATTCGACAATACACATCTGCATCCGGCGAATTAATTGGTGGAACCTATAACTATACTGCTGGAATTCACTTCAATAAAATTGAAAATGCTCGAAGATTAACAGAATCCGAATACTTTATACACCCACAATTGGGTTATATCTCCCTAAATCGAAAAATGGAAGACGATGAAGTTCTAGCTGTAGCTTATCAATATTCAATTAGGGGTTCTGATGATGTTTACCAAGTTGGAGAATTTTCTAGTGAGGTAACCGATGTTCAATCGGCAATTTTCCTAAAAATGCTAAAATCAACACAAGTAAACAATACCAATGTTCCTTTGTGGGAATTGATGATGAAAAACGTCTATTCATTAGGTACTTATGGGGTTGACGCAAGTACTTTAGAAATTGATATTCGATATAGAGACCCATCTTCAAATAATGATATTAATTTTTTAAATGCTGATGGAGCAAACGACAATGTGAAGAATAAACGATGGTTGGAGATCATGGACTTAGATCGACTTGACAATCTTCAAAATCCTCGGCCAGACGGAAAATATGACATCATTGAAGGGCAAACCATACGACTTCAAAACGGTAAAATTTATTTCCCGGTATTGGAACCTTTTGGAAATAAACTAAGGTCTGAAATCAACAATGATGCAATTGCAGACACCTTTGCATTTGATTCCTTATACGATGTAAGTAAATTTCGAGCAAAAAATGAATTCCCCACCCAAAACAGGTTTAGAATATATGCACGATATTCCTCAAAAAGCAACATAATCAATTTAAATTCATTTAGTATTCCCAGAGGCGCTGTAACAGTAACTGCTGGAGGTAGAAATTTAGTAGAAGGAATTGATTTTAGAGTAGACTATAACATGGGACAAGTTACTATCTTAAATGAATCAATACTAAATTCCAGCACACCCATACGAGTTAATGTTGAAAGCAATTCCATGTTCAGCATTATGAGTAAAACATTATTTGGCACCAATTTAGAATATGAAGTAAACAAAGACTTTCATATTGGAGGTACCTTTATCAACTTAACCGAAAGACCTCTTACACAAAAAGTTAACCAAGGAGAAGAACCCATACGAAATACAATGTGGGGGGTAAATACCGACTACAAAACTGAATCCAAATTCCTAACCAAATTAGTAGACAAACTATTGTTCAACACAAAGGCAAAATCATTTGTGGAAGTCAAGGGTGAGTTTGCCCAATTGATACCTGGCTCACCCAATGCTATCGAAAACAATGGTGAAGCAGTTTCTTTTATTGACGATTTTGAAGCAGGTCAAACAGCCATTGATATACGAAACAGAATAACATGGACACTTGCCTCCACCCCTCAAGGAAACCCCGAATGGCCAGAAGGAGACTTAATTGACGATTTGACCTACGGGTTTAATCGATCGAAATTAGCATGGTATAATATTGATCCTTTATTTGGAAGTAACGATGGTATCAACACACCCAATCATATCAAAGGAAATAAAGACATTCAAGAGAACCTATATCAAAGAATTGTATTACAAAGTGAGATTTATCCACAAAAAAGTTTAGCAGTTGGGGAACCCCCAACACTTCAAACATTAGATTTGGCCTATTTTCCAGAAGAAAGAGGGCCCTATAACTATGATACTACAGGATCTCCAGGGTTATCAAGAGGTATTGATAAAACAACTGGAAACCTTATTGAGCCTTCATCACGATGGGGTGGTATAATGCGGAAAATAGACTATGTTGATTTTGCCAGTCAAAACATTGAATTCATAGAGTTTTGGGTAATGGACCCATTTCCTGTTGATGCAACATCAGCGGATGATATTGAAGCCTTTGGAGGCTCATTAGAGGGCGGTGATCTTTACGTGCATATTGGTAATATTTCTGAAGATATTTTACGTGATGGGCGAAAATCGTTTGAAAACGGATTGCCTACCCCTAACGATTCTGATATAGATGTTGATACCACATCTTGGGGGTTTGTCTCCAATAAAATTAATTTGGTAAACGCATTTGACAATGATGTAGCATCAAGAGAATTACAAGACGTAGGTTTTGATGGCATGAGCGATAGAGATGAAATTTTACTCTACCCAGATTACTTCAACTATTTTGGTGGAATACAAAATGCACCGGGAACTATTGGACAAGATCCAGGTGCTGATAACTACCAATATTTCAGAGGAGAAGATCTTGATAATGCAAGCGCGAATGTTATTGAGCGCTACAAAAATTTTAATGGAACAGATGGAAACTCACCTACTCAAGAACAAACAGGCCTGGACTATGTAAGTACGGCAACTACTCTCCCCGATATTGAAGACCTAAACCGAGACAATACACTAAGTGAAGGGGAAAGCTATTATGAATATAAAATATCCATGCGTCCAAATGATATAAACAGTGAAGATATCGGCACCAATTATCTTTTTCAAAAAGTTCCAGTGACCGTTTCGGGATCGGGTAAAAAAGTATACTGGTATAACTTTAGAATACCCGTTAAATCACCCGATAATGTTATTGGTAATATTGAAGGTTTTCAATCCATACGATTCATACGATTAGCCCTAAAAGGTTGGAAAGATCCCGTTGTTTTACGATTTGGATCACTGGACTTAATTCGTTCTGATTGGCGAAAATATGAGGACGATTTATCAAGAGAAAATTCAGCACCATCAACAACTCCCATTTTTAATGTAGGTGCTGTTAACTTAGAAGAGGATTCCAAAAAGTCTCCCATTCCTTATGTATTGCCTCCAAATACACAACGTCAATTCAACTTAGGTTCACAAGCTCAAGAAAATGAGCAGGCCATGCAAATTCAAGTGTGCGATCTTGACGCAGGAGATGCTCGAGGGATGTATAAACCGGTAAACTTGGATTTACTTTCCTATAAAAAAATCCAAATGGATATTCATGCTGAACAAGCAAACAATACTCAAATTGATTTGGATGACATGAATATGTCCGTCTTTTTAAGAATGGGATCCGATTATACCGAAAATTACTACGAATATGAAATCCCTCTTGTCTTCACAGACCCTACAACATTGCCTGCTGGAGATGACCAAAAAAGAGAAGCCATTTGGGACGCTGACAACCGAATGGATTTTAACTATGAAGAAGTGTTTGCCAATCTAAAAGCAACAAGAAACGAACTAAACATTCCAGTTACCGAAAGATACTCCACGTTGGACGATAAAAACATTGCCATTGTAAAAGGCTCTCCAAGTATGGCAAATATTACCTCATTAATGATTGGTGTACGTAACAACGACACTGTAGGAATAGAGACTAGATGCGCTGAAATATGGGTAAATGAACTGAGATTATCAGAATTTGACCAGCAAGGAGGATGGGCGTCTACAGCTAGCATCAATATGAAGCTTGCCGATTTGGGTAACATTTCTCTTTCCGGAGGTTATAGCACACCCGGATGGGGAGCAATAGATCAGAAAGTTAGTGATCGTTCTAGAGAAACTGTAAGAAATATTGACGCTACCGGTAATTTTCAGATCGGAAAATTTCTTCCTGAAAAAGTAGGCCTATCTCTACCTGTTTATATGAGTTATAATCAAATAAGAAAAGATAAAAAATACAACCCCCTAGATACTGACATCAAGATAAAAGATCTTAAAAGCAGTCCCTATAAGTCTTATTTACTTGATGTTACCCCAGAAAAACAAACCAGTAAAAGCATCAACTTTTCCAATGTGAAAAAACTGAGAAAAGGAACCAAAAAGAAACGTATCTATGATATTTCAAACTTCGATGCAACATTTGCCTACAATGAAAATGAAAAAACAGATGTAAACACAAAAATTGATGTAGTACAAACTTATAAAGGTGGACTAAACTATAATTATAACAATCGACCAAAGTCAATTCAACCCTTTAAAAAAACACCTATCATAAAAAACATAGAAAAAAAACACTTGGCAAAATTAGTTAGGAAAGAAAAATCACTTGAAGACTCCCTAAAATCATTGAGAAATTTCACCAGCACCTATGGTGATGAAATCAAAACACTTCAAAAAGAAATTAAACAAGTAAAAAAAGACAAAATAAATTACCGCAAAAATGTGGCCAAACTAAAACGTTCAAAATACTTAGCGCTCTATCGAGATTTCAACTTTCAATATATGCCTCAACAAATAGGCGTTAAAACAAATATGAACAGAATGTTCAGTGAACGAGAAATTAGAAATGTATCAACCGCCAATTTACTTATTGAGCCTACCTATAATAAAAATTGGTACTTCAATCGAGACTATACGGTTAAATGGGACCTAACCAAAACGTTAAAGCTCAACTACAATTCAAGTAATCAAGCCATAATTGATGAACCACAAGGTAGAATTGACGACCAAGAGAAAAAAGATTCAGTATTAACCAACCTGAAAGACTTCGGTAGAAACACCATGTTCTCACAAAATGTTAGCGCTAACTATCGTATTCCAATTAATAAATTTCCATGGACAAGTTGGATAACCGCAAATGCTAAATATATTGGGAAGTATGATTGGCAAGCAACCAACCCAGCTTTTGTAGATTCTATAGGTCATAGTATTTCCAACAACAATACTCGTCAGATTAATGGGCAGTTAAATTTTGTAAACTTATACAACAAATCAAAATACCTTAAGAAGGTAAATAGAGGAAAGAAAAAAAGACCTGTAGCCAAAAAGAATCCAAAAGACAGTACTAAAGTTACCAAACCAAAAATAACCATTACGCCAAAAGACATCATAAATCAAGGTGTCCGCACAATAATGATGCTAAGAAATGTATCCGTTAATTATAGCGAAAATAATGGGACGTTTCTACCTGGATTTATGGGAGAAAGTGGAGTAATGGGAATGGATGTAAACAAACTTTTTGCGCCAGGATATCAATTTATTCTTGGAAGCCAAAAAGACATCCTAACAGATGGGATTCAAAATAATTGGTTCAACGAGAACACCAACTTAATCACGCAACAAGTAGCAAAAACAAATCGACAAAATTTAAACACAAGAGCTACTATTGAACCTTGGAAACGCTTTAAAATTAACTTATCTGGAACTCGATCGTTAACTACCAATGACAATTATTTTTATCAAATAGATTCAACGGTAGCAAAAAAATATCGAGAAGATACTCGTGTTAAAACACAAGCGTTTTCTATCTCAACCAACACCTTTAAAACATCATTTTCAAAAACACAGACGAACCAAGGGTCAAATGCTTACAAGCAAATGTTAAACAATAGATTTATTATTGCAAAAAGACTTGCTGAACAAAATATACATTGGAACGGCCAAGTTGATCCTACAACATCCTTTCCTGAGGGCTATAGTGCTCAACACCATGAAGTGTTGCTGTACGCTTTCCTCTCTGCATACCGAGGACAAAATCCACAAAACATACAGATTAATAGTACCCAAACACCTGGATCAACAAAGGGATTCTTTCCGTCCATTCCCATCCCAGATTGGCGATTTAATTACAACGGATTAAAAAAGATACCCATCGTTAAAAAATATTTTCGATCCATATCACTTGGACATGCCTATAAAAGTACATTGAGTATTAATGGAGTTCAAAACAATCTTAAATTTGATGGAACAGGAGAAACAACTGAAATAGGTGACTTTGAAACGAATATTGATTTTTACAACGTTGATGTTTCCATTAAAGAAACATTCAGCCCACTGGCTAAAGTGGACATGAAGTTCCACAATTCCATTCTTGCAAAAATGGAAGTTAAAAAAGCAAGAACCGTCAACTTAATTGCAAGAACTCCTCAAGTAGTAGAGAATAACACGTGGGATTTTATTATTGGAGGAGGATATACGATAAAAGATTTAATAATTCCGAATGTGGAAATAAAAGGAAGAAGACTTCAATCTGACCTTAACCTAAGAGTAGATGTTTCGGTAAAAAGTACAAGAATAACAATGCTTACAATTGATGGCGATGGCCAAACAACGAATGGAGGTTTAATTACCGCAATAAAAGTTTCTGGAGACTATAAAATAAGTGATAAGGTAACCGCAAGAGCGTTCTACGATCAAACCATTAATAACCCTTATATTACTATGTCTTTTCCAAGTTCAACAAGTAAAGGAGGGGTGAGTATTCGGTTTACGTTGTAATTCCTTTTTATTTAAAAATTTTAGGACAAAAAAATAGCCAGTAAAATACTGGCTATTTTTTTCTTAAATAATTCTTATTTCATATCCGAGTAATCAAACTCAACTTCCTCAAGGAATTTGGTAGTTACTCCGCCATTAACAAAAGTTTCATTTTCCATTAATTTAATGTGGAAAGGAATGGTTGTTTTAATACCTTCTATTATAAACTCATCCAAAGCTCTCTTCATTTTTGCTATAGCTTCTTCTCTAGTTTGGGCTACAGAAATTAATTTAGCAATCATTGAATCATAATTTGGTGGAATAGCATATCCTGAGTAAACATGAGTATCTAATCGTATTCCATGCCCTCCTGGAGTATGCAATTCATTAATTTTACCCGGAGAAGGTCTAAATCCATTCATTGGATCTTCTGCATTAATCCTACACTCAATCGCATGCAACTGGGGTAAGTAATTTTTTCCAGATATTTTAAATCCAGCGGCTACCTTAATTTGTTCTCTTATTAAATCGAAACCAACTACTTCTTCTGTTACACAGTGTTCAACTTGAATACGTGTATTCATTTCCATGAAATAGAATTTTCGATGCTTGTCCACTAAAAACTCAACCGTACCTGCACCTTCATACTTTACGGCTTTCGCAGCTTTAATGGCTGCTTTACCCATATCGTCCCTTAATTTTTTTGTCATGAAAGGAGATGGAACTTCTTCTACTAGTTTTTGATGCCGTCTTTGAGTAGAACAGTCTCTTTCAGAAAGATGGCAAGCATTTCCTGTTTGATCACCAATAATTTGTATCTCGATATGTCGTGGTTCCTCTATGAATTTCTCCATATACATATCGTCATTACCAAAACATGCAGCAGATTCTCTTTTTGCACTGTCCATCAATTCTTCCAATTGATCCTCAGATGGAATAAATCGCATACCTTTTCCACCTCCACCAGCAGAAGCTTTTATCATTACTGGATAACCAATTTTCTTTGCTATTTTTTTTGCCTCAGCAACAGTATTAACTAATCCTTTTGATCCAGGAACACAGGGAACTCCTGCTGCTTCCATAGTAGATTTAGCTTGTGCTTTGTTTCCCATCCCATCAATCTGCTCTGGTGTTGCACCAATGAATTTAATACCATTTTCGGTACAAATTCTTGAAAACTTTGAATTTTCAGAAAGAAAACCATATCCAGGGTGAACAGCGTCTGCATTAGTAATTTCAGCAGCTGAAATAATTCTTGGAATATCTAAATAAGACTCGTTGGATGGGGCGGGTCCGATACAAATAGCTTCGTCGGCAAATCTTACATGTAAACTATCTTTATCCGCTGTGGAATATACAGCAACCGTTTTGATACCCATTTCTTTACATGTACGAATAACGCGCAAAGCAATTTCCCCACGATTGGCAATTAATATTTTTTTAAACATAACAATTTAGTTTAACCCTTCAATAAATTTAGGGCGAAATAAAAACTACAGTTAATAACTTAACTTGGATCAATAACAAATAATGGTTGATCATATTCAACTGGTGTTGAATCATCAACTAAAGCTTTTACTATTTTACCTGAAACTTCTGCTTCAATTTCGTTAAACAACTTCATCGCTTCGATAATACAAATTACATCTCCTTTCTTTATTTCTGTCCCAACCTCAACAAAATTAGGCTTATCTGGAGAAGAACGACGATAAAAAGTTCCAATCATAGGAGATTTAATCTCTACGAATTTAGATGTGTCCTCAACGGGTTCTGCCACAACTTCTTCACTGGATGAGTTGGAAGCGGCAACTGGCGCAGGAGCTGCTGCAACTGGTGCAGGAGTAGCTGCTGCAACTGGTGCTGCTGCAACTGGCTGCTGAACAACCTGTGGAACAGGTACTTGTAAAATCTGAGGTTCAAGTGAACCCGTCTTTTTACGCTTAACTGCATCATTTTTTATAGTTAATTTAACGTCTTTTGTCTCTAAATTAACCTCACTAACACCTGACTTAGAAACGAATTTAATCAAGTCTTGAATTTCTGTCGCTTTCATAATAAAAGAGTTTTCGTTCTTAAAATTTTTATGCGTTATATGCCCACTTCAAATATACGGATCCCCATGTAAACCCGCCACCAAAAGCAGCCAATAACAAGTTATCACCTTTTTTTAATTTCTTTTCCCAATCCCACAAGCAAAGTGGTAAAGTTCCTGCTGTTGTATTACCATACTTTTGAATATTAATCATAACTTTTTCTTCTGGTAATCCTGCTCGTTCTCTTGTTGCATCAATAATTCTCAAATTTGCTTGATGAGGCACTAACCAGTCTACATCACTTCCTTTCAAATTATTTCTCTCCATTACCTCAGCCGCTACATCAGCCATATTCGTAACTGCAAATTTGAATACCGATCTACCTTCTTGATAAACAAAATGCTCTTTATTATCTATGGTTTCATAGCTGGAAGGTTTATAAGAACCACCAGCTTTGATATTTAAGTACTCTTTTCCAGAACCATCACTTTTTAAAACAGAATCGATTACACCCACATTCTCATCTGTTGGCTCTAACAAAACACCTCCTGCACCATCTCCAAAAATAATACAAGTTGTTCGATCATCATAGTTTATAATGCTCGACATTTTATCAGCTCCTACAACAACAACCTTTTTGTAGGCACCACTTTCAATAAATCTCTGGCCAGTAACCAAAGCGTATAAAAAGCCAGAACAGGCAGCACTTAAATCAAAACCCCATGCATTTGAAGCGCCTACTTTATCGCATATAAGATTTGATGTTGACGGAAATGGCATATCAGGCGTAACTGTTGCTACTAGAATTAAATCAATTTCTTCCGGAGATATTCCTCTTTTTTCACAAATCTGTTTTACAACTTCAGCGCCCATGTCTGATGTTGCTTTCCCCTCTCCTTTTAAAATTCTTCGTTCTTTAATCCCAGTTCGAGTGGTAATCCACTCATCAGTAGTATCAACAATTTTCTCTAATTCTTTATTTGTCATTACGTAATCCGGTACGTAACCTCCAACACAAGTTATTGCAGCATTTATAGCACTCATTACTTAAAAGCTTCTTTTATTTTTTTTGACAGATCTGCTTCAACACATTCTGCTGTTAACTTAATCATATTCTTAATTGCCTCGTCGTTTGATATACCATGTCCAACTACAACATTAGAATTAATCCCCAAGATAGGACTTCCTCCATATATCTCATAGTTAAACCTACTAAAATAATCATCGAGCATACCACGTTTTTTCATCAAATAATAAAAAGCCTCTGCTTCTTTTAGCACTACATTACCTGTAAAACCATCACAAACAATGACATCGCACTTATCATCAAACAAATCTCTACCTTCAATATTACCTATAAAGTTAAAATCTTTTGAATCGGTCATTAAATTATTTGAAGCTTGACTCAATAAATTGCCTTTTTCTGGCTCTTCACCGATATTTAAAAGTCCAACTCTAGGGTTCTCAATCCCGAAAACATTCTGAGCATAAACGCTACCAACAACACCAAATTGATACAAAACATCTGGTTTACAGTCAGCATTTACACCAACATCTAAAATAAGATTAACACCACCATTTTCTTTAGGCATTACCGAAGTGATACAAGGACGAATTATTCCAGGAATAGATTTAACAGAGTACATTGATCCAATCATCATTGCCCCAGTATTACCGGCGCCAGCAAATCCTTGAATTTGGCCAGTTGATAAAAGATGAAAACCTATACCTATAGATGATTTAGGTTTCTGTTTGAAGGCTTTTATTGGATGTTCGCCCATACCTATAACATCAGTGGCATGAACAATAGAAAAATTGTTCTTATCGGCACCTTTTTCCTCCAAAATAGAGGATATTTTAGTTTCATCACCAATAAGAACTAACTCTACGTTAGACAGTTCCTTTTGTGCTAATATAGCACCTTCGGTAGTAGTTTGGGGTGCAAAATCACCACCCATTATATCTATACCAATTCTCATTTACTATTTATAGTTTTATTTTGATAAAACTACAAAAATATACTACCAAACTATAAAGATGATGTTTTTTCCATCACAACTTTACCCTTGTAATAAAGTTTTCCTTCGTGCCAATGAGCTCTGTGGTATAAATGAGACTCTCCAGTTGTTGGACATTCAGCAATTTGTGGAACAGAAGCCTTATAATGAGTTCTTCTTTTGTCTCTCCTTGTTTTACTAATCTTTCGTTTAGGATGTGCCATTTCTATATGGTTTAATTATATTCTTATTTTAAATTTTTCAACGCAGACCATCTAGGGTCAATTTCGTCATCACTATTATTATTTGCCTTACCGTTGATTTTAGCCATTAGCACTTCATTGCATTGAGGTTCTCCTTCAACCGGTACATGTACTCTTTTTGAAGGCAAACTTAAACTAATACTTTCATATAAATAATGACTAATATCAAGCTCAGTTTCTGCTCTTTCAATAATAATTATTCCTTCATCCTCATCTTGCTGGGTTCCTGTTTTAATAACAACCGACTCCTTAAAATCGATTGTTTGAACCAGATCTTCACCACATAAATCACAAGGAACAATTACTTCACCTTTGAAATCCAAGTCCATTTCCATAAGCCTTTCAGACTTTGTGAAAACAGCATCAACAACTACCTTACCCTCCTGAATTTCAGAGTATTCTAAACTTCTAAAGAACGTTTTATCAACTAAAAATCTAAAGTCGTGTTCTCCTAATTCAAAGCCTTCGAAACCGATTAAAAAATGATCAAATTCCATATGTCTAAAAATTAAGAGCCTGCAAATTTACTAAATAAAATTTTATAAAAACAGGCATTTACTAATTTATTCCGATACATCAGACGCAGGCTTGTTGTGAGATTTTCGATCACCTCTATTATTTCTGCGTTCTAAAGGGTTTCTGGACCTGCCTTCTTTTAGCTCTTCAGAGCGCATAGCATTCTTTTCAAGCTTATCATTCAGACGTCTATTTTTACATATCTCAATAGCCGCATAAATTGCTTTACGCATTGATGAAGGGTCTGCTTTATTTTCTCCAGCGATATCATATCCAGTTCCATGATCTGGGGACGTTCTAACAAAACTTAAGCCTGCTGTGAAGTTAACTCCTTCTCCAAAACTTAATGCCTTGAAGGGAATTAACCCTTGATCATGATACATCGCTAAAACCGCATCGTAATTTTTATGCTGAGTTGATCCAAAAAAACCATCTGCTGGAAAAGGACCATGTGCAATTACATTTTCCTTACAAGACTGCTGAATTGCAGAAGTAATAATTTCTTGCTCTTCACCACCCAATAAACCATCATCTCCTGCATGTGGATTCAAACCTAAAACGGCTATTTTTGGTTTACGGATATTAAAATCTTTAATAAGAGCATTATTCATGACTTTTAATGTTTGTTGGATTTTTTCTACCGATATCGAATCAGCAACATTTTTTAAAGGGATATGACCGGTAACTACGCCTACTTTTAACTTCTCAGAAACCATAAACATCAATGGCTTATTTCCAGCATCTTTCTGACCTAAAAACTCAGTATGCCCTGGAAAATTAAATTCTTCATGCTGAATATTTTTTTTATTAATTGGAGCCGTTACAATAGAATCAATCTTACCGTTTAGCAAATCATCTACAGCAGTATTCAAAGCTTGATATGCTGCTTTTCCAGATGAATTTGTTGGCTCTCCAATGGTTAATTCTTCTTGATCTTCACAACAATCAATCAAGTTAACCTTATTTCTTTTAGCATCATCCGAATTTTCGATAATGAAAAAAGGGAAGTTTTCCATTTTTAATTTAGCCTTGTGCTCAGCACTATATTTTTTTGATCCATAGATCACGGGTATGCATAAATCCAACATATTACTGTCACTAAATGCTTTTAAAATAACCTCATACCCAATACCAT